>JBDTXL010000490.1:0-2797 GCA_040006195.1 Gemmatimonadota bacterium
CGCGAGGCGACCGCATCGGCATCCAAGAGGCTGCAGGCAGCCGCTGAGGCGATGCCCGCCAACAAATACGGTTACAAGCCGACGCCAGCGCAGATGACCTTCGGCGACATCGTCGCGCATCTCGTCGAAGCGAACGACTATCTCTGCGGCGCAATCGGCGCCGTCAAGGCGCCAGCGCGCGCCAAGATCACCGGTGCGAGCAGCAAGCCCGATCTGCAGGCGCAGCTCAAGGAGTCGTTCGCGTTCTGCACTCAGGCGGTCGCGACGCTCGATGACTCGAAGCTCTCCGAGCAGCTTCCGTTCTTCGAAGGCAGCACGCGCTCGCGCATCGGCGAAATGTTCGACTCGGTGGGCGACTGGGCCGATCACTACAGCCAGACTGCGAACTACCTTCGCCTCAACGGACTGCTTCCGCCAACGGCAAAGAAGAAATAGCATGGCCGGAGAACCCTGACGATTCTCGCACAGAAGCGCGAAACCCGACGCTGAACGCCGTCGTACTGGTTGAAGCAGCGGCGAACGGCTCGTCAGCGAATCATGCGGATCGAGTCAAACCATCTTCGTCCCGACGCTGTCGAATGGTTTGACCTTCATCCAGCTTCCGTGCACGCATGTCGCTGACGTTTGCTCTCATCGCTCTGCTTCAAGTCGCGCAGCCACCGGCGCAGCTACCCATGCAGACCGACGCCAAGACATCGCCGACGGTCGGTGCCCAGCCACCGTCGGCAGCGACCGTCGCGAGCTCCACGATCGCGACGGCGTCGCGGGCACTCAAGCGACCCATCATCGACGGCCGCGATGATGACGAGGTATGGAGAAACGCGCAGCCGATCACGAGCTTCCGACAGTTCAGCCCCGTCGCGAACGGCGATGTGCGATTCAAAACGGAAGGAAAGGTTGCGTACGACGATCAGAATTTTTACGTCTACATCCGGATGTTCGATCCGCATCCGGACAGCATTCTCCGCCTGCTCGGCCGCCGCGACGTTCGGGTCGCCACGGATCAGATCAAGATCATCATTGATTCGTATCATGACCTGCGGAGCGGCTATGAATTCGCGGTGAACCCCGCCGGGGTGAAGCGCGACTACGCGGTGTACAGCGATATCAACGAGGATCCATCGTGGGATGGCGTCTGGGAGGCGACGACCACAGTCGACTCCCGCGGGTGGGCTGCCGAGTTCCGCATTCCGCTCTCGCAGCTTCGCTATGCCGATGCAAAGGAGCACACGTTCGGCTTCGGAATCTGGCGCGACATCGATCGCTTCAAGGAGCGCGACAGCTGGCCGGAGTACAAGCAATCCGATGCTCGCTTCATGTCGCAGCTCGGCACCGTGGTGAAGATCGATGGCATCCCGTCGCCGCATCGCCTCGAGGTGGTGCCGTACGTCGTTGCGAAAAATGTTTCCGTCGATCCCTTCTCGAGCGAGGGGCGCGACAACAAGCTCTCGGCCGGCGCGAACGTGAAATACGGGATCACGTCGAATCTCACGCTCGATGCGACGGTCAATCCCGACTTCGGACAGGTGGAGTCCGACCCATCCGTGCTCAACCTCTCGGCCTTCGAGACGTTCTTCGCCGAGCAGCGCCCGTTCTTTCTCGAGGGGACGGGGATCTACAGCTTCCAGGTGAACTGCAACAACGTCAACTGCAACAAGGAAGGGCTGTTTTATTCGCGGCGAATCGGGCGCTCACCGCAGCTCGGGTATCTCTACGCGGACGCGAGCTCTCCCACGGCGACGACCATCCTCGGCGCGACGAAGCTCACGGGGCGGCTCGCGAGCGGGATGTCGATCGGGGTGCTCGACGCGGTGACACAGCGCGCCTCCGGCCCGCACGGTACGACGCTGGAGCCCACGACGAATTATGCGGTGGCGCGCGCGCAGCAGGATCTGCGCGGCGGCGAGAGCGGAATCGGGGTGATCCTCACGGGCGTCAATCGCAACAACGACGACTTCACGCGCGACGTGCTCAATCGAAATGCCTATGTCGCGGCCACGGACTTTCGGCATCGCTTCAGCAACCGGCGCTTCGAGATCACTGGCTCGATCGACGCGAGCCGGGTTGGCGGCACTCCGCAATCGATGCTCGCGACGCAGACCGACGCCGTGCACTACTATCAGCAACCCGATGGCGCGCTGCGCCTCGACTCCGCACGAACATCGCTCGTTGGAGACGCGGAGCAGATCACCTTCGGCAAGGTGGGCGGCGGCGTGACGCGCTTTCAGACGTCGTACAACCGCATGTCACCCGGCTTCGAGACGAACGACCTCGGCTATCTCCAGCGCGCTGACCTGCAGAACTGGAGCACGTGGGCATCGCTGAGCTTCACGAGCCCAAGGCTCTTCTTCAATTCGGCGTACCTCAATTTCAAAGAGTGGAATTACTGGAACAATGCGGGGCTCCTGCTCGAGCGCGCAGTGAACACGAACTGGCACTTCATCCTGCGCGACAACGTCGAGATCGACATGGGTGCCACCGGCTCTCAACTTCCCGGCACATTCAGCGACCGCGCGTCGCGCGGAGGACCCGCGGTGAGGCACTCACCATTCGTGAGCGGCTTCCTCTTCCTCGGCGCCGACAATCGGAAGCAGGTGATTCCGGGAATTCAGTTGAACGCCGGTCGCTCCGACTATGGACGCGGCCACTTCTACGAGATCGACCCGAGCGTCGAGCTACGCGTCTCGAGCCGCTTCCACATGAACGTGAGCACCTCGTACAATCGCACTCGCGATGACTCGCAGTGGTACGGCAACTTCGAGGATGCGGTCGGCACCACGCACTACACGTTCGCGCA
>JBDTXL010000491.1:0-3416 GCA_040006195.1 Gemmatimonadota bacterium
GCGGTGCGGCACGTGCTGCTCGCCAAGTACGAGCTTGGCCTGTTCACGCATCCCTACCACGGCGCGAACGAAGCCACCGCCGCTCGCGTCACCCTTTCGGCCGAGCACCTGGCGCGCGCGCGTGCGGCCGCCCGCGAGTCGATGGTGCTGCTCAAGAATGACGGAGCGACGCTGCCCCTGTCGCGAGGCATCGGCACGCTCGCGGTGATCGGCGCGCTCGCCGCCGACGACACGAGCGCGATGGGCCCGTGGTCCGCGAGCGGACATCCCGGCGAGTCGGCGACGGTGCTCGCCGGGCTCGCGCGCGCAAATCCATCGATGAAGGTTCACTTCGCGGCGGGCGCGCTCCCCGCGGGACAGGACACGAGCGGCGTCGCAACAGCCGTAGCGCTCGCGCGCGACGCAGATGCAGTGGTCCTCGTGCTTGGCGAGAGCGGCAATCGCACCGGCGAAGCGGAGAGCAGGGCAGTGCTCGAGCTTCCGCCCGCGCAGCTCGAGCTCGCGAAGCAAGTCGCGCGCGCGGCGCGCGGGAAGCCGCTCGTCGCGCTTCTCATGAACGGGCGCGCCCTCGCGATTCCGTGGGTCGCCGACAGCGTGCCCGCGATCCTCGAGACGTGGTACCTCGGCACGACGCACGGCGACGCGATTGCCGATGTGCTCTTCGGGGCGTATGCGCCGAGCGGGAAGCTGCCGATCACGTTCCCGCGCGCGACGGGACAGATGCCGATCTACTACGCGCATCGAAACACAGGGCGCCCGTTCGATCCGAAGGACAAGTACACGACGCGGTACAACGACGTCGCGCTCACACCGCTCTTCCCGTTCGGCCATGGGCTGAGCTACACGACGTTCGCCTACGGCGATATTCGCGTAGCGAAGAGCACGATGCGCGCGAGCGATTCGGTTGCCGTGTCAGTTGCGGTGACGAACACGGGGAAACGCGATGGTGATGAGGTGGTGCAGCTGTATCTGCGCGACGATGTCGCGAGCGTCGCGAGGCCCGTCAGGCAGCTGGTGCGCTTCAGGCGCCTGCATCTCGCGGCCGGGGCGAGCGAGACCGTGTCGTTCACGCTCGGCGCGGACGATCTCGCGTTCTATGATCTCGGGATGAGACGGATGGTCGAGCCAGGCGCGTTTACGCTATTTGCGGGCACGAGCTCGGATGCCATGTGCGAGGCGCACTTTATGGTGACGGGGGACACGCTGGTGCTCGCCCCGGCGCCGCCCCGAATGCGGTGAGAGCTCGGGCGGCCGTCGGCGTCTCGGTGCTTGCTGAGGGGAGTCCGCCCCACATGCGCGCGCGCTTCCATCGATCAACACTAGTTTTTTCAATAAAGCTTCGATGCGCACCGGGTGTCGACGCTCGGTGAGGCGGCGCGAGCGGGATAAGTTGGAGCATTGCTGCGAATGTAGTAGGAGATTGGCTGGTAGTGGTGTATCGTGAGAAGGGCACCAGCGCGACGCGGTAATCACGGCGCCTATTCTCATACACTGTGATCGAAATGCTGCGCGTTCTTACTGTACGGCCTCGCAACCTGTGGACGTCGGCTGCGATGATCATTGCTGTTGGCGCTGCGGGCGCATGCGGGTCGCGAGATGCGAATGGGCCCATCGCTCCCACTTCGATCGTCGTCACGCCGAATCCCCAACTCCTGGGCGTCGGTGAAATGAGGCCCTTTACCGCGACGGGAAGTAACGACCTCGGCGCCCCAGTAGCCTTCACGGCCGTCTGGTCTGTCAATCACGGCGGCGGGACGATCGACGCGTCTACCGGGATCTTCACCGCCGGAACGGACACCGGTGTCTTCACCAACACGGTCAAGGCGGCGAGAGGCTCGGTCTTTGGCGAGGCGACGGTCATTGTCACCTCTGACACCACTCTGCTGAAGCCAGGGCTGTTGAAAAGCGCGGCGGCGAACGGAATCATGGCGGGGCAGTCGTTCACTTGCGTCACGGGAGGAACGATCAACGCCAACATCGCGATCAGTCCCGGAAGCACGGTCACCGGATTTCCGCCATGCGTGATCACGGGGGTGAAGCACCTCGCCGATGCCATTGCGCTGCTCGCACAGAACGATCTCACGGCAGCCTACGATTCGCTGATGGGTCTTCCCTGTCCCGGCGCCAATCTGATCACCGCCGACATCGGAGCGACGACCAAAGCCGCGGGCGTTTACTGCTCGACCTCGAGCATTGGAGTCACGGGAACACTGACACTGGACGCGGGCAACGATTCGTTGGCGACGTTCGTGTTCCAGGCGCCGAGCACTTTGACCACCGCCGGGGACGTCGTGCTGATCAACGGTGCCAAAGCGAGGAACGTATACTGGGTCATCGGATCATCAGCGACGCTCGGTACCGGCTCGCAGTGGAAGGGAAACGTCATTACCCTCACCAGCATCACGATGGTGGACAATGCAAACCTGATCGGCCGAGCGCTCGCTCGAAACGGCTCGGTCGCGCTTGGAACGAACAACACGATCACGCTCCCGTAGCGCTGCTACTCCTCGCGCGACGGCTTGCCGTCACGCCTTCGAACTCATCACTGCCGCCGGCGTCGCCACGCGGAGCGCGCCGGGTATGCACGCAATCTCGATCGTCGACGACTTCGCCTGGTTGTATTCGCCGTCGGTCTCGTACGCGGGCGGAGCTGCAAACTGCAGCGTGAACACACTCGCCTGCTCCGACAGCACGAGCGGATTGCGCACGTGCTTCCCGCTCGGCGCCGCGGCCAGCATCGAAATGCGGGTCCACGGGGGCGCGTCGAGTATCGAGATCGCGTCCAGCAGGCCGTCATTGATGCGCGCGTCTGGCGCGATCTGGAACATGCCGCCGAAGTTGCGCCCGTTCGCGATGATCAGCATGAGGTGTGCACGCGCGCCGCGCGCGACGGCGGCAGTGGTGATGTCGATGGACATCCCGTCGAACTTGAAGAGCTGTCGAAGCGCGGCGCCCAGGTAGAGAAGATCGCCAGTCAACAGCGGAATGTTCTCGAGGTCATCGAGGACGGCTATATCGAAGCCGAAGCCCGTCACGTTGAGAAAGTAGCGATCCTCGATGCGGCCGACGTCGACGAGCAGCTCGGGTCCCTCGACCGCGAGCTTCGCCGTCGCGGCGAGGTCGCGCGCGGGCGCGCCGACGGTTTTCGCGAAGTCGTTGCCGGTGCCGGCGGCGAGGAGCACAAGCTTGCAGTCGGCGCCTGATGAAAGAATCGCGTTCGCTGCGTTGCTCCACGTGCCGTCGCCGCCGCACGCGACGATCGTCGTCGCGCCCTCATGCAACGCGAGCGCCGCGAGGCGTCTTTCATCGCCCGGGCGCTCGGTGAGTCGCACATCGGTGACGCCGACGGCGGCGAAAGTGCTACGTATGTCTGGGAGTAAACGTGAACCCCGCCCCCTTCCGGAGGCGGGGTTCAC
>JBDTXL010000492.1:0-5397 GCA_040006195.1 Gemmatimonadota bacterium
GCAGCTTCTGCCCCACGAAGTACTCGGTGATGAACAGCGGAAGCATCGCGTACGCACCGATCTGATGGATCTTGAGCCGCGTGTGATATGCGTCGCTGTATTCGACCGCGCGCGTTCGCTGCGACCGCGTCGTCGTGTCCGAAATGCTCGTCGTGGCGAAGAGCGAATCGGCAGCGAGCGCGATCGTCGAGCAGTCCTCCGCTCGCGTCTGTAGCGGAGCCATCATGCGATTGGTCATCGAGTACGACATCGCCACGGCGGACTCGACCGTCCCCAACGCGGGCGTTGGCACCGCGCGCGCGCCCGATCGTTGCGCGCGGGAGGAATCGTCCCGAGCTCTAGTGGTCGTATCCTGTCGAACGCCTGCAACGGCGGTCACCGCGTGGCTGACCGGGAAGGCATTCGCCACCACGAGGCAAGATGCAACTAACAAGTGCACATGATTCTCCCTGAGGGTCTTCTCCGAGGGAGCGCGTGAACAGGTGCATTTGTGACACAAAGAAAGGGCAATGGGCGCGCGGGAGCGACCCGCGTCTTGGCATTGGGTGAGACCTTCTGCCCTGGAGCACGTTTCTCACTTGACGGCGTGCTGGACACGACCGCGCGCACGCCGGCAGCAGGTCGGACCTCTCCTTCTACCCACGGATGCACATGATGCCTCGACAGTCGCAAAACCTCGAGGCGGTTGCGCGGTGCCTCAGAGCACCCGCGTTCTCGCTCATCGCCGCGATGCTCGCGCTCCCCGCGAATGCGGCGGCACAGCGCCCGTGGACCGTTACCGTCAGCCCGAGCACGACACCGCTCCCCGCCGGCCAGTGCACGCCCATCCACCTCGACATAGTCGACGGCTCGACTGGCGCGGTTGCCCGAGGCCCGACCGGCGCGCGCGTGCTGCTTGCGGATTTCGACATGACGATCACTCCCGCTGGATCGTTCGTCGGTCGATACGATGGAGCGTCGGCGTGGTACGCATGCGCGTGTCCGAACAGCGTCGGAGCCGTCGGAACGATCACCGCGACCTATCCGGCGACGACACTCGCAGAGAAGTCGCGCGCGCCAGGCGTCGCCTTCGCGTCGACGGCCACGATAGCCGCAACACAGCGCAATAACAGCGGCATTCCGATCGGCTGCGAGACGATCAAAACGTCTACGGTTCAATCCGGATCCGCACCACCATGGTCGGTCACCCTCGCAGCGGGGGTGAAAGCCATCGCGATTGGAAACTGCACGGCGATCGGCATCGACCTTCGAGACGCAAGCGGCAAGGAGCGGCCGCGGAATCCAGCCGGACAGCTCGTTTCGATCGCGGACTTCGACATGTCGGCGAGCGCGGGAAATGGCAGCACGGTGGCAGCCCAATACGACGGCCGATGGGCCTGGTCTGCGTGCGGATGCCAGGGCTCCACCGCCGGGGCACCTGTCACGATCACCGCGACGTATCCTGCGCACGCGCTTCCCGATGCGTCGCGCATTCGCGACGTCGCATTTCAGTCGTCGATTGTGATTCCCCTGTCTTCGCCGACAGGCTCTGCGAATCCGCCCGCGTGCGCGTCAGCGACGAGCGCTCCCGCGCCGGCGATCGCTGTGCGACCCGCATCTGCGGGACGGCCTATCCCCGGCGAGATACCAACTCTCGCTCCGTCAACCGCGACTCCCCCAGTCGCGGTGCAGTTCCCTGGAGGCGGACGCCAGCCGATTTCCCCGGGCGCACCCATCCCCGCTCCGCCCACCGTGCCGAACATCGTGAACCCTTCCGGATTCACCGCCGCGCAAACGGGCGATGGCCAGGTGCAGCTCACATGGCAGCCAGTGAGCGCCGCGTCCTACTACGTGATTCTCGGCCCGGGTTCCATCAACGGCGGAGTAAAGGTCGCGCGCGACACGACGTTCACCGTCACCGGAGTTCCCGTCGGCAACGAGGAGTTCAAGGTTGCGAGCTACTACGAGCCTGGGCCTGTTTCCACACCAGGTACCTCTTTTCCCACCGCGACCGTGAATGTCGCCGAGATTCTGACTGGATGGGTGGACTTGCACACGCATCCGATGATCAATCTCGCGTTCGGCGGAAAGCTCGTGCACGGAGGCGTCGATGTGGGCTCGTTGCTCCCCACCGACAATCACTGTGGAAGGAGAGTGCGTGCGACGTCGATGGCGCAGGCACTCGGCGACGATCGGCCGTCGCATGGCGGATGGAACCTCGTCGACTTTCCGTGCGGCGACAACTTTCGCCAATTCCTCATCCATGAATTTCAGGCTGCGAACGGAGCGCTCGTCACCGGTGCTCCTGCGAACGGCTATCCGACGTTCGACCAGTGGCCGAAGTGGAATGATCTCACGCATCAGAAGATGTGGTACGAATGGATCGAGCGCGCGCGCGACGGCGGACTACGCGTCATGGTCGCCCTCGCGACCAACAACACCACGCTCGGCGACGCCGTATCGGGTCCGGGAGATGGCCCGACCGACGACAAATCATCGGCCGACCTGCAGCTGGCGGAGATCAAGTCCTTCGTGTTACGGCACAACGCATTCATGGAGATCGCGCTCAACGCGGCCGACGTCAAACGCATCGTCAAGTCGAACAGGATCGCCGTCGTCCTCGGAATGGAGGTCGACAATATCGGCAACTTCAACAAGATGAATTTTCCGATGCTGCCACCGGCGGTGCAGCAACAGCTCGTCACGAGCGAAATTCAGCGTTTGTATAACTTTGGCGTGCGCTACGTCATACCGGTTCACATCATGGACAACGTCTTCGGCGGCACGGCGATCTACAAGAACGACTTCAACACGGCGAATCTGCGCGAAGCCGGCTACTTCTGGACGATCGAGTGCGCGAACGTGTCGGACGACATCACGCACAGCTACGCCGAGGGGAACGACCCGCTTCGTGCAGCCGGCGCCTTCGTGAAGCTCGGCCTCGATCCACTTCGAGTCTCGGGATCACCGCCGGTGTGCCCGCCCTCACCACAGCCGGCGGGTCAATCGAAGAGCCGCGGCATGCGAAACGCGCGAACCCTCACTCCGCTCGGCGCCATCGCGATCAGAGACATGATGCGCCACGGCATGCTCATCGACATCGACCACATGGGCCAGAAAACCGCTGATGCCACGCTCGACATCGCCGAAGCGAACGGATATCCGCTGATCTCGGGGCACACCGGCATTCGCGGCTTTGGCGAGGGTTCCGACGCCGAGAACAGTCGTACTCCCGCGCAGCTGACGCGCCTATCGAAGCTGCACGGAATGTTCGGTCTCGGCTCGGACGGCATCCATTCGAGCACGTGGGCGAGCAACTATCAGCAGGCGATCATCGACATGGGCTACATGGATCCATCGAAAGGCCCGTACAAGAACGGAGCTGTCGCCTTCGGCACAGATCTCAATGGACTCGTGAAGGGACCCAAGCCAGGCGGCATGCTCCCCAACAGCCAGCCTCGGGTCGTCTACAACGCGTCATTCGCGAAAAGCACTTCGGGTGCGAAAAGCTGGGACTACAACACCGAGGGAGTGGCACACTACGGAATGATGAGCGACTTCGTGAAGGATCTCCGGAACGCACGGGCAAACGGCTATCGCAATGCGCAGGGAGCGCTTGGCATCGATGGAGCCGAACTGGTCGACAAGCATCTCTTCCGGAGCGCGAATTACTTTTGGGAGATGTGGGCGCTCGCCGAATCGAAGGAGGGCGGCGTGCAGTAGCTGGGAACGACAAAGGCCGAACCGATTACTCGGTTCGGCCTTCGTAATAGCGGGGGCGGGATTTGAACCCGCGACCTTCGGGTTATGAGCCCGACGAGCTACCAGGCTGCTCCACCCCGCGCCAGGATTTCAAATATCCGGGGTGTCCGAGGCCAAGTCAAGGTTTGCGAGCACTATCGGGCTCAGCGAAGCGGTACAGTATTTCCTTGTTTCCGCGCACCATACCAAACTCCTCGCGCGCGATCCGCTCCTGCACCGCCGGATCCGCCTGCACTGCCTTCTTCACGCGCGCGAGCGAGTCGATCTCGTGTCGAAGCGAGTCCATTCCCGCCTTCATTCGCCTTGCACGCGCGCGCTGCCCGAGGAGCGCCGTCGTACTGTATTCACCGCCCTGCAGCGCGTACACGAGAACCACCGCGCCGATCGCGATCCAGACGATGCGACTCCACTTCTCGCGCATGCGTCCGCTCGCGGCTCGCGCCTACAATCCGTAAATGGCGCCGCCGGGATACTCCGCCGCGTCGCCGAGCATCTCCTCGATGCGGAGCAGCTGGTTGTACTTCGCGACTCGATCCGTTCGCGACGCCGATCCGGTTTTGATCTGGCCCGCGCCCGTCCCCACCGCGAGATCCGCGATGAACGTGTCTTCCGTCTCGCCCGAACGATGGGAGATGATCGACAGATAGCCCGCCGAGCGCGCCATCTCGATCGCCTCGAGCGTCTCCGTCAGCGTGCCGATCTGATTCACCTTGATGAGAATCGCGTTGCCGACGTGACTCTCGATGCCGCGCGCGAGGCGCTCGGTGTTCGTCACGAAGATGTCGTCGCCGACGAGCTGCACGCGGTCGCCGAGCGCGGTGGTGAGCGCAATCCAGCCATCCCAGTCATCCTCGGCCAACCCATCTTCGATCGACACGATCGGATACTCCTCCATCCATCGCGCGTACATCTCGATCATTCCGGCCGCGTCGAAGGTGCCGCCGCCGCTCTTCTTGAAGGTGTACTTCCCGTCCTTGTCGTAGAGCTCACTCGCCGCACAGTCGAGCGCGATCGCGATCTGCTTTCCTGGCGCATACTTCGCGGCCTCGATCGCCTCGATGATGATCTTGAGCGCATCCTCGTCGCTCTTGAGGTCCGGCGCGAAGCCGCCCTCGTCGCCGACGCTCGTCGCCAGCCCGCGCTTCACCAGCACCTTTTTCAGCGAGTGAAAAACCTCCGCGCCCATCCGCAGCGCCTCGCCGAACGTCTCGGCGCCGACGGGGACGATCATGTATTCCTGGAAGTCGACCGTGTTCGTCGAGTGCGCGCCGCCGTTGAGAATGTTCATCATCGGCACGGGCATCGTGCGCGACATCGGGCCGCCGAGATATCTGAACAGCGGAAGTCCGAGCTCCTCAGCGGCCGCGCGCGCCGTCGCGAGTGAAACGCCGAGGATCGAGTTCGCGCCGAGCCGTTCCTTGTTCGGCGTGCCATCGAGATCGAGCAGCGCGCGGTCGATGCCGATCTGGTCGATCGCCTGCATCCCGCGCAGCGCCGGCGCGATCGTCTCTTCGACGTGTTGCACCGCGCGCAGAACGCCCTTGCCAAGGTAGCGCTTGGGATCCGCGTCGCGCAGCTCGAGCGCCTCGTGCTCGCCCGTCGACGCGCCGCTCGGCACCGCCGCGCGCCCCATCGCGCCACTCTCCAGCAACACGT
>JBDTXL010000493.1:0-2318 GCA_040006195.1 Gemmatimonadota bacterium
GTACGGCGCACGAGACACTCCTTGGAAGCCATTACGCGAAGAGCAGAAAGACATCGTACAGCGCGTGTGTCCACGCTACGATGCCGAAGCCGCGAAGCAGGTACAGCGCACTGAAGAACAGACCGGCGATCATGCGAAAAGTGAACGACTGCACGGTGAACGCGTCGCCGTACGCGCCGACGTAGTGAAAGGCCGAGAAGATCACGGCACCCAGCACCACCGCGAACGCGCCCGCGATACGGGGCGTCATCCCACACACCACGCGGCCGAACGTCGCGAGGCCGCTCACGAGAATCACGCGAAACAGCAGCTCCTCGTACAATCCTGCGCCGAGCGAGACCATGAACTTCGTGGTCGTGTCGAGCTGCTCCATCGGTGCGAGCGAGAGCATGTGCAGCGTCCCGAGCAGCCGCGCGGTGATCAAGCCGACGAGGACGCCGAACACCAGCGCGAGCGCGACCGACTCACCGAGCATCCAGAGGAAGAACGAGCCTCGCAGCGGCTCACTATTCGCCCGTTTGTCACGGATCGCGCCCCACAGGAAAAATCCGACGAGCACCATCCCGAACGCCAGGGGGCCCCACCGTCCGAGCGCCGCGTAGAACAGCGACTTCAGAATGACATCAGCTCCGTTCCGAACCCCGTGCGTCTCACTCGGCGGAAGAATCGCAGCGAGCAGCTCGTAGAGCGCGAGCAGCGGGAGCGCGAAGGTGAAGCTGTAGCGCGGAGCACGGCTAGCGCGCCAATAACCCTTCACCGCACCTGTCGCCACTCAGCTACCCTTGAGATACAGCTTCCCGGGATCGAGCACTTCGCGCAGCAATCGCAGCTCCTCCGCGCTCGGCGGCGCCACCGCTTCGAGCGAGTCGCGCACGCGCAGCTTCCATCCCACGCGCGATGTGACATCCTCCGTCGTAATTCCCGGATAGAGCGCCGCGAGCTCCATCTCGCCATCGACCTCGGATGCGCACAGCACGCCGCGATCGGTGATCACCTTCACCGGACCCGCGCCCGGCATCCCCCACTCACGTCGCGACTTCCCCTTCCCGCGGTTGCCGGGACTCGTGATGTAGTCCACGGCCTCGGGAAACGCACGCGTGCTCAGCCTCGAGATGATCACCGTCCGCTGCGCGTGCGTCGCGATCTCCGCCGCGCCGCCGCTCCCGGGTAGCCGCACCTTCGGGCTTGTGTAGTCGCCCACGACCGTCGTGTTGATGTTTCCGTACTTGTCGATCTGCGCCCCGCCCAGAAAGCCGACCTCGATCCGCCCTCCCTGCAAAAAGAGCTGGAAGATGTCCGCCATTCCCGTGACCATCAGCGATCCCGTAACGAGCGATGGATCGCCGATCGATACCGGCAGCCGCTCCGGCAGCGCGCCCACGGCGCCCGACTCGTAGATGAGCACGAGCGCGGGCGCATGCGTCGCACGAGCGAGATTGCAGGCGAGATTCGGCAGCCCGATCCCGACGAAGACGATCTCGCCATCGCGCAGCTCGCGCGACGCGACCACCGTCATCATCTCCTCGGCCGAATACTTCAGCTCAGTAGCCGTAGTTCACTCCCTCGCACATCCGGGCGCGCGCCGCGAGCCGATCGGTGAGCCCGGGATGGAGCGCGAGATACCCGGCGCGATCTTCCACACCCATCACGAACGTCTCCAGATACGCCTGCAGCGACCCCTCGTCGCGCGAGATGTTCTCCCATGCGACGTAGAAGTCGTTATCGCGATCGTAGTGTCCCTGCGCGTAGGACGGATGCGCACCCCACGGCTCGACCACGACCGCGTCCACGATCATTCCCGGAATCAGCGTTCGATTCGGATCCGCGCGCACGACGCTCGTGTCGACGAGCTCCTCGACTACGACAATGACATGCTTCGACGCGAATGCTGCCTCCTTCTGCACGCCGAGCAGCCCCCAGATCTGCGTGTTCCCCTCGGCGTCCGCGCGCTGCGCGTGCACGATGGTCACATCGGGATTGAGCGCCGGCACAGCGGCGAGCTGTTCGCCCGTGTACGGACACGTCACCTGCGCGATGCGCGGATTCGAATCGGGAAGGTCCGTGCCCTTGTAGTCGCGCAGCGGCCAGAAGGGGAGGTGCGCCGCGCCCGCACTGAAGCGCGCGACCATGCCGAAGTGCGAATACTCCTCGATCTCGAGAGGTGGATTGTCCGCCTCCACCGCGCGCCGAAACGCGTGCAGTGAGCCGACACCGGGGTTTCCCGCCCACGAGAACACGAGCTTCCGCGCGCATCCGGCCGCGATCAGCTGGTCGATGATGAGGTCGGGGGTGAGCCGGCAGAGCACGAGGTCGCGGCG
>JBDTXL010000494.1:0-6556 GCA_040006195.1 Gemmatimonadota bacterium
TTAGCAGGAACTCGCTCGCCAAGGGAGACGTACTATCTGTAGCCCGGATCGCCGGTATCATGGCTGCCAAGCGGACGGCGGAGTTAATACCCCTGTGTCACTCCCTGCCGCTGAGCGATGTACAGATCGAATTCACGCTCGATTCGGGACTTCCCGGTATTCGTTGCGAGGCCACAACGCGCACGAATTCACAAACCGGCGTGGAAATGGAAGCAATCTCGGCCGTAGCTATAAGCCTGGTCACGATTTACGATATGGCCAAGGCAATTGATAAAGATATGTCCATATGTGACATATGTTTACAGGAGAAGACCGGAGGCAAAAGCGGGAGCTGGAAACGGTCGGCCGAGGCATGACCGTTGCCTTACAGGAGTGTGGTTCGGGGATCTGGTTTTAATGCCCCGTTCGCTCGTCTGGGAACCCCAGCAGTCGGAGTCTGAATGAGCTATGCCAAGTCAAATTATGCGTACCGGGGACAGCGTCTTCGCCGCATCGACAGGATACGGAAAACCCTGCTCGTCGTAGGGTTGCTCGCTGTCGTGGCGCTTCTGCCACGAGAGCACCCGCAGGTCGCCCAGGCGTCTTCAGCCGCACCGGCAGCTTTCCCGTTCGGGATCGCTGACGCGAAGCGGATGCATGCCGAGCTCGACGCAACGAAGAGCCAGCTGACGATCGCGCAGGAACAGCTCGACCGCGCCAATGCAGTGATTCAGTATTCTACGCAGTACAAGGTGAGCGCGGACATCGCGGGCTCGATCTATGATGTCGCGCTGGCCGAGGGCATCGAGCCCGACTTGGGCTTCCGCCTCGTGCGCGTGGAGAGTGAGTTCAAAGACCGCGCGACCAGCCGCGTCGGAGCGCTCGGCCTCACGCAGGTGATGCCGTCCACGGCGAAGGATTTCGTTCCGGGGATCACGCACGAGCAGCTCTACGATCGCAAGACGAACCTCAAGATCGGCTTTCGCTATCTTCGCGGCCTCATCGACGAGTATCACGGCGACGTGAAGCTCGCGCTTCTTGTCTACAATCGAGGCCCGGTGGCCGTCGAGAGCATGCGCGCACTCGGGCTCAACCCGACCAACGGCTACGATGCAATCGTTACCCGCGGCTACCACGGCAAGGGTACGGTCGACTGAGCAGCTGAATTGATCTGGAACTCAAAGGGCTCGCCGGTAGGTTGCCGGCGAGCCCTTTGTTCATCTTCGCCAACGGTATGAGTTGAGCGCGAGAACTAATTCGCGGCCTTCGACTTCTTCTTCGCGCGGCGCGGAGCCGTCTTCACCAGAAGCACCTGACCTGGTACCAGTCGGCTGCCGCTCATTCCGTTGAGCCGCATCAGGCCAGTAACTGTCGTTCCGTAGCGGACGGCGATGCGGCCGAGGGTCTCGCCCTTCTGCACGACGTGAGTTGTGGTCGAGCCGCGCTTCGAAGAGCCCCACTTTTCCACGCTCGGGTCCGGAATGTCGAGCGCCCCGGCGACTACAGCGGACGACGGGAGCAGCACCGCCTCGCCGATGGGCAGACGTCCGCGCTTCGTCGCCTTGAGCCCTCTGTTGTACCACGTCAGCGAGCGAACAGACACGCCCGCGCGCTGTGCGATGGAGGACATCGTCTCGCCCTTCTTCACCGACGAGCGCGTGAATGCCGCACGATCGGACGACGCAAGCTGCGCGTACGCACTGTCGAAGCCGTCCGCGTGTCCCCTCGGCACGCGCACGACGAAGCGCTGATCGGGCGGTGTGATTCCGCGGAGGACTTCGGGATTGAGATCCTGAATAGCCGCGAGTGATGCCGAGGATGCCTTCGCGATCGCCGTGAGTGGCGTCGCGCCACCGACGGTCACCGTATCGTACGCGAACTCGGGCAGATAGCTCACCTTGAGCCCGTACTTCCCCGGCTCCTTCGCCACCAACGCCGCGGCGATCAGCTTCGGGACATAATCGCGCGTCTCCGCGCGAAGATAATTCCCGGCGGCCGCCATCGAGAAGAACGCACTATCGCCGCTCTCGCCCTCCACTTCATCTGCGTACCGCTTGAGCCCGCGCGACACACGCCCCGCTCCGCCATTGTATGCCGCGGCTGCGAGATAGTACGACCCAAACTGATCCTTGAGCCAGCCGAGAAATTTGATCGCGCCATCGGTCGAGCGAACGGGATCGCGACGCTCGTCGATCCACCAGTCCACTCGCAGTCCGGTACCGCGCGCCGTGCTCGCCATGAACTGCCAAAGCCCAACGGCCGCGGCGCTCGAGTACGCATGCGGATTGTAACCGCTCTCGATGAGCGCGAGATACGTCATGTCTTCCGGCATCCCCGCCGCGTGCAGCTTGCGGCGGATGATCGGCTCGTAGCGTCCGCCGCGCGCGAGCTCCTGCACGAAGCGATCGCTCGACGGCCCCGTGAACCGGCCGACGAAATACACCACCCGATCGTGCGTCTCGAACGAGCGCACATCGATGTCCCACGTCGGCTCGGCCGCTGCCGCGGGCGCCGTCGCGACGGAGTCGCCGAAGATCTTTACGGCCTCGTGCGTGAGATCGCGCTGCGCGACATGCACGGTGTCGGGCTGTCCGCTGTCGAGCGGGAAGTTGGCGACCGATGTGAGTGTGTCCTTGGAGCTTTCTGCGGTTGCAGGCTTGGGGGCTGTGTCGGGCTTCGAGCCGTGACAGGCGGTGACCAGCACCGCCATCGTCACGACCGCGATCCTCGCCTTCACCTGCATCCTCGCGCGGCTCGGCCGGGCGTCTGCACTGGTAGGGGTCCGGTCATTGTCGCTCCGTGTGGATGCGAAGGGCGAAACCCTCAGCGCATCGCGATGAAATTGCCGAGCACTCGGTTGGTTGCGCCGAGCACAGCGATCACGGCGCCGCGAACCTGATCGTCTTCGACGAGGCAGGATCCGAGCAGCTTGAGCGGGCCGTCCGCGCGATTGGTGATCGAAACGATGACCACATTGGCATCAAAAGCGCGGATGGATTTTACACCGGCCAGGTCGAACTGGAGCACATTGTCGGAGAATCGCTCGATGGCCCGGAGCGCCGCTTCTGCCGCCACGCGCAAGTCTACTGTGGGGCTCGACTGCCCGGAAGCCGATCCGCGCACCTTGATCCCCTCGATCCACTCGAGCTCGACTTCGGCCGTGCAGCGGCCGCCAGGCGTACGATGGAATTTGAAGTCGCTGAAGCGCAACCGCTGCCGGTGCTGCTGCAGCTCCTGGGGCGAGCTCGACGTGGGGGCCATCAGGGGGTGGTCCGGCATTGTGTTGGGAGCGGCGGAAAATGCGTCGGCGCTCGGTAGTGCCGGCATTCGTATCACGAATAACCTGCGCGAAAGCAACGCGCTGGCGCTGCTGTGAGGAGCCGATCATATTCGCAGGATGCTCACTTTCATGACGGCGCTCGCGCTCGCAGCAACGATTCCTTCCACGTCCCCGGTCCTTTCGCCGGACTCACTCGACGCACAGATCCGCGCGCGGGTCGCGCAGCTGCCGGGCGCCGAGGTGGGTGTCGCCTATCACAAGCTCGGCTCGAGCGACACGCTCTACATCAACTCCGACGCGAGCTTCCATGCGGCGAGCACGATGAAGGTGCCGATCATGATCCAGCTCTTCCGCCGCGTGGACGCGGGCGGGCTTTCGCTCGAGTATCCGCTGCTGCTCGTGAACCAGTTCGGCTCGATCGTCGACGGCTCTCCGTATTCGCTCGATGAAACGGACGATTCCGACAGCGCGCTGTACAAGCTCGTCGGCACGCGCGTGACGGTGCGCGATCTCATCACACGCATGATCACACGATCGAGCAACCTGGCGACGAACTCGCTGGTCGCGCTCGCAAACGCCGCGCAGGCGGAGGCCGCAATGCGCTCGCTCGGCGCCATGCACATCAAGGTTTTGAGGGGCGTCGAAGATCAGAAGGCATTCGACAAGGGGCTCAACAATACGACCACGGCTCGCGACCTGTCGATCATCCTCGCGGCGATCCAGGAGAACAAGGCAGCGTCGCCGAAGAGCTGTGCGACCATGCGCGATGTGCTGCTCGAGCAGGAGTTCAACACCGGAATTCCCGCGGAGCTGCCGGCGGGAACCAGGGTCGCGCACAAAACGGGTTGGATCACGGGTGTCACACACGACGCGGCGATCGTTTACCCGCAAAAGGGGCCGACATACGTGCTCGTGGTGCTCACCAAGGGGATTCCGGACGAGCCAACCGCGCAGAAGCTGATTGCCGATATATCGAAATCCGTGTATGCGCACGCACTCGGGGAAGCTCCAAAAAGGTGATGGCGGGCACAGCGGCACCGGCTATGCGCGTCGCAACAAAGTTTCCACATTGCAACGAAATGTTGTGCGAAAAGGATGATTTCGTGGCAGGGTGAAATTAGAACATCTTATGTAACAATGGGTTACAGCGGGCACAGGCGTTGCTTGAGGGAAAGCTGTCCGCGATATCCGCGTCTGCTTTCGGCGCTAACCCAAGCTGCGCAGAACCCGCCCTCCTATGCCGCAAAATTCACAGGCCCGCCGGACGGTCAATCCCGCCGTTACGAGCTTTCAGCGTTCTCCCTCCGACGCCTCGGCGACGGAGCCCAAGCCTGCTCCCGGCGCCGAGTTCGGGCTGGAGAGCATAGTAGGCGAGAGCGAATCGCTGCGAGATGCACTGGATCGCGCGCGAAAGGTCGCCGCAAGCCGGATGACGACCGTGCTCATCGTTGGAGAGACCGGGACCGGTAAAGAGCTGGTCGCTCGCGGCATCCACTATTCGGGACCTGGGCGCGGCGAGCCCTTCGTAGCCGTGAACTGCGCCGCGATTCCGGAGGCACTGCTCGAGTCCGAGCTCTTCGGTCACGAGCGCGGCGCCTTCACCGATGCGCGGTCGCAGAAGCGCGGGCTGATGGAGCTCGCGGGCCAGGGCACGCTCTTCCTCGACGAGATCGGGGAAATGCCGCCGCGGCTTCAGCCGAAGCTGCTTCGAGCGCTCGAAGAACGTCGCGTGCGCAGACTCGGCGGGCTCCAGGAGGTGGAGATCACCTGTCGCATCATCGCGGCGGCGAACAGCTCGCTGCACGACGCGGTCGCGCGCCTCGAGTTCCGCGAAGATCTCTATTATCGGCTCAACGTGTTCCGGGTCGCGCTCCCGCCCCTGCGCGATCGCGATGGCGATGTGGAGCTGCTCGGAAATTATTTTCTCAAGGAGCTCGCGCGCCAGCAGGACATCGAGCCCAAGGCGCTCGACGCGAGCGCCGTTGCGGCACTCCGCGCGCACAACTGGCCCGGCAACATTCGCGAATTGAAGAATGTGATCGAGCACGCCGCCATACTGTGCGAAGGTGAGGTCATCAGCTCGTCTCATCTCATGATTCAGCAGCGCCGCTCGCATTCCGCCGCTCGCACGGACGGCGCGATGCGGGAAATCCAGATTCCGCCGGAAGGGAAATCTCTGGACATGATCGAAAAGGAGGCAGTATCTGCAACGCTCGAGATCACGCGCGGCAATCGCAGTGCGGCTTCACGAATTCTCGGCATCTCGCGCCCTACGCTGGCGCGCAAGATGCGAGAGTACGGACTCACGACAGTGGGAACCGACAGGGCCGAGTGAGCGTACAATACTCCGGGCGTTGTGGCGCCCGGAGACTCTTCTCGATCGGTCAGGTTTGCATGTCGGCAGGGCAGTATGACGGTTAATCCGATCAAGGTTCTCGTGGTCACGCCCACCGAGCGCGATGTGCGCCGGTTGCAGGGTGTGGTCGTCGTGCCGGGCGCGACACATGTCGAGCTCGCGCACGTGCTCGACGTCGGCGCTGCCGTCCGCCGGCTGAGCGACACTCGCTTCGACGCGATCCTCCTCGATCTGGCGGTCGCGCACACGCATCCGCTGGAGCCGCTCTGGCGGATGCACGAGCACGCGCCCGACGTTCCGATCATCGTGCTCACGAGCATGGAGGACGAGGCGCTCGCGGTGCGCGCGCTCAAGGCCGGCGCGCAGGACTCGCTCGTGAAGGGGCAGATCGACGGCAACCTGCTCACGCGCGCGATCCGCTATGCCATCGAGCGCCACCAGCTGCAGATGGCGCTGCATGCGATGTCGCTCATCGACGATCTTACTGGGCTCTACAATCGCCGTGGCTTCCTGACGCTTGCGCGCCAGCATCTCAAGATGGCCGACCGGCTTCGCAAGCGTGTATCGCACATCTTCGTCGATCTGGATGGGCTCAAGCGCATCAACGACACGATGGGTCATCGGCATGGGGACCAGGCGCTGGTCGAGACAGCCGAGATGCTCAAGGAGACATTCCGCGAGTCCGACATTGTGGCGCGAATAGGCGGCGATGAGTTCGTCGTGCTCGCGATGGACAACGCCGCGGGGCTGCTCGAGGAGACGTGGCAGCAGCGCGTGCAGGACAACCTCGCGCAGCGTAATGGTCGTCCGGGCCGCTCCTACCAGCTCTCGGTGAGCATGGGCGTCGCGTACTACGATCCCGACTTCCCCACGCCACTCGACGACCTTCTCGCGCGCGCGGACACGCTCATGTACGAGGAGAAGCGAGCGAAGCGCGAGCC
>JBDTXL010000495.1:0-3909 GCA_040006195.1 Gemmatimonadota bacterium
GCCGCGAGGCGCTTCCAGAATCTCGCCTTCGGTCTCGCCGCGGAACGTGCGGTGTCCGCTGCCATCGACGATCGCCGCGACGCAGACGTAGCGCGCGCGTCGGTCCGCGGACTTACCGAGCTTTCTCAACAAAAAGTCGTTGTTCGCCACATCGAGCGCGCGCCCCTCGAGATCGGCGCGGCCACTCCACCGCTTCGTGCGCACGCCCGGCGCTCCGCCCAATGCCTGCACCTCGAGCCCCGAATCATCCGCGACCGTTACGAGCCCGCTCTTCGCGCGAAAGTATTTCGCCTTCGCGAGTGCGTTCTCCTCGAACGAGTCGAACTCCTCGAGCTTCGCCTCGGCAGGCGATTCCGGAATTCCCGCGCCGTCGAGATCGATGACCCCGAGGTCCGCCGCGGCGAACATCGGTCGCAGCTCGTAGAGCTTGCCGAGGCTGCGCGTCGCGAGGAGATATTTGTCGCTCATGCAGCGAGCGCCTCCTCCTGCGCGAGGAGGAGCGTCATCACGCCGCCATCGGCGAGCCCGAGCAGCGTGTTGAGTGCCGCACGATCGAAGGTTCCGTGCTCGCCGGTGCCCTGCACCTCCACGTAATTCCCTTCGGAGGTCATCACCACGTTCATGTCCACTTCGGCTCGCACATCTTCCGGGTAGTCGAGATCGAGACGCGCTTCGCCATCGATGACGCCGACACTCACGGCCGCAACGCGACGCTTCACGGGCGACACGGCGATCTTCTTTTCGCGCACGAGCCAGTCGAAGGCATCGACCACCGCGACGCATGCGCCGGTGATCGACGCCGTGCGCGTGCCGCCGTCGGCCTGCAGCACGTCGCAGTCGACCTTGACCGTGAACTCTCCGAACTTGAAGTCGTCGAGCATCGCGCGGAGACTGCGACCGATGAGGCGCTGAATCTCCTGCGTCCGTCCGCCGAGCTGCGAGCGCTCGCGCGATGTCCGCGTATGCGTCGCGCGCGGAAGCATCGCGTATTCCGCGGTCATCCATCCCTCGCCCTTGCCGCGCTTCCAGCCGGGGACGCCTTCCTCAATGCTTGCGGTGCAGAGCACGCGCGTGTTCCCGCAGGTGATGAGACAGGAGCCTTCAGCGTACTGCGATGCGTTGCGCGTGATGTCGAGCGGACGCAGTGCGTCGATCGCGCGACCGACGCGCGGGGTGGCTTCAGGTGCCGGCACGTAACGCCTCAATGATGCGAGTTGTGGAGTGACCTGCGGTGAGCGGAACGACGTGCACGCGTCCGCCCCACGATTCGACTTCGGTGCGACCGACGATCGTATCAGGAGTGTAATCGCCGCCCTTGACCAGCACATCTGGTCGTATGGCCAGCACCAGCTCGAGCGGAGTGTCCTCGTCGAACACGGTCACCGCATCGACGCACTCGAGCGCCGCGACCACGTACGCGCGCTCGCCCTCCGTGCGCACGGGGCGCGAGGGACCCTTGAGGCGGCGAACCGACGCGTCGGTGTTGATGCCGACCACGAGGCGATCGCCGAGCCTGCGCGCGGCAATGAGCAGGTCGATGTGCCCAGTGTGCAGGAGATCGAACACCCCGTTGGTGAAGACCACCAACCCCGACTCCGCTTCACGCCAGCGAACGGCATCGCTCCAGGACATCACCTTCCGCGCGGGGGCGCGTACGCTCAGAAGACCCTCTCGACGTGCGGATTGAAGTCGATCTCCGTTTGCTTCCACGGCAGATCAACGAGTTCGATGTACTCGCTCCAGATCCAGATCTGGTTCGGCTTGCGTCGAATCTGGATTTTCTTCGCACCTTCCGGAAGGCCGAGCGAGTCCGCCTGCGCGCGGAGATGCGCGATGATGAGCTCATTGCCGTTGCGCGCCGCGAAGCGCGACTCCTGCGTCATCGCGTCCTGGAACTGATAGGCGCGGAAGTAGACGTTCCCGATATTGAAGCCGAAGTAGAGCGTGGCTCCGATCAGGAGTATGAAGACCAGACAGCCGTATGATGACCTTCCGTACCGTGAGCGTCTTACCATTGCGATTGTGCTCCGGCGATGATGTCGTTCACGACCTTGGTGAGCGCCTGCTTCCGCCCATCCGCCTCCGACCGTTCCGCGTACGTCCCTTCCTCGAGCATGCCCTTCCGCGTCCACAGCGTGCGTCCCGTCGTCTGATCGACGATCTCGACGTCGAGCGTGATCTGGAGCTTCCGTTCCGTCGATGTCGCCTGCGAGTTGCGGTCTGCCGAATATGCAGCGGGAATGTCGGGATCGTAACGGAGGATCTTGCCCCGGACGATCGCATCGGCCTTACCCTCGGCCGCCTCGCGAAGGCCAAGCCGGTTCTCGACGTCGCGGCGCATGAGATCGTAGAGCTCACGCTGGAGCGTTGGCTGCGGCGTCTCGTTGTCGAACGGCAGGACGGCGACGGTCTTGATGTGAGGCGGCAGGCCGCCGCCGGCGAAGTGGTAGAGACACCCCGTCAGAAGCAGCCCGCTCAACACCAGGAAGAGTCTACCGCCAGATCGAAGCATCGAATCCGGGAACAGTGTCTACGCGCGAAACGGTCAACAGAAGCGTGCGGCGCAGGCGAGGCTGCTCATATCGAATCTCACCACCAGCTGGACGCGAGACCCACTGAGGAATCCGACCTCCATCGATCAGCTCGAGCCGGCGAAGCTGATCGCCATCGAAGGTCGCTCGCCACCCCGGCTCGTGTCCAATGTCGACCCGTAGAGTGTCGGAGTCAACGCGCACTGTGGTATCGGACGCAGCCGGAACGCGGAGCCTGCCCAGCGCCGCCCAGAGCAGCGGTGCAGGAGGAAGGAAGTCCCGCATGGACTGCTGCCCATCCTGCAGACGTATCTGATCGCCTACGAGCAACGCGTGGCCGGTTCCCTGCCCATTTACAAAGAAATCGAAGCGCGCGCTGTCGGGAGCGGAAATGCGGGCGACGCCATCGCCGCGGATGCGCAGCTCGGGCTGTGAGTAGTCCCATTGAAAGACGATCTTGCGGTGTACAGGCGGCAGCTCGGATGCGGGTACGTGCCGCGGTGAGATCACGCCGACTGCTTCCCGCGCGCGAGGCGAGCAGGCGGCGAGCACCGCGAGTGCGAGTATGGATCCGAGCGACCTGCGAGGCATGACGGTGGTACCCCGGCGCGGGGCGGTCGTGGTGCTACAGGCCACGAATGCGCTCGAGATGGTCGCCCTGCACGAGCGCATCGAGCGCCTCGAAGCCGCTCACGACGCGGCCGAACACCGTGTAGCGTCCATCGAGATGCGGATCCGGAGCGACGGTCATGAAGTATTGGCTGCCGCCGGTGTCGGGACCGGAGAGCGCCATGCCGAGCGAGCCGCGTTCGTAGCGATGCGGGTTGAATTCATCGCGGATATTGTACGCGGGGCCGCCAGCCCCGTCGCCGCGGTGATCGCCGTCCTGCGCGACGAAATTCGGAACGACGCGGAAGAAGCGGCCGTCGTCATAGTAGTTGCTCGCGGCGAGCGTGAGGAAGTTGTCGACGGTGAGCGGCGCCTCCACCGGGTAAAGCTCGAGCGTGATCGTCCCGCGCTCCGTCACGACCTCGGCGCGCGGCAACTTGCCACCCAGCGCGGGGAGGATGCGCGTGCGGACGATCGCCTCGTACCACGATGCCGGCTTCGGCGCGGGGCGAGGCGCGCGATGCCAGGCGTCGAGGAGCGTGAAGCTGTCGGCGGCAATGCGGGTGAGCATCTCGGGCGGCACCGGAAGCGCACGAATCGCCTTGATCGTGGAGTCCGCAAAGTGCGCGCTGTCGCGTTGCCACGCGGAGATGAGGAAGCGGACGCCGGCCATGCGCGCATCGTTGAGCGTGTCTGCCTCGGAGAGGCGATAGCTCTCGAGCACGAGCGGTACTTCGGCCGCCGTCGCGTGGCCCTCGAGCGAGGATAT
>JBDTXL010000496.1:0-2186 GCA_040006195.1 Gemmatimonadota bacterium
GCGAGGAGAAGAACGAAGCGCCCGGCAAAGGCGAGGAGGAGTGCGATCCAATCGAAGTTCACGCTCGCGCGAACGAGCACGAACCAGACGTACGAGTGGACGACGACTCCCGTGAGCAGCGCCATGGGAATCAGCGAGCGCGGTATGCGCGCCAGCAGCGAGTCGACGCGCTCGCCCTTGAATGGGAAATCCGGAAAGAATGCCATCCCTCGGCAATCTAGCGCGGCATTGGCGGCCTAGCTGCTTTCGCCGTCGGACACGGCGGTCGTGTGCTGCACACCCGGGTACATGCGACGCAGCCGCTCCCCCGGCGTCAGCGTCGGATCGTCGACGGGGTCGTTGCCCTTTCGCGTGCGCAGCTCTTTCGTCGTCCGGTTCATCTCCTCGAACGCGACCGACGCCCGCTTCTCGGCGTCCACCCGCTGAGCGGCAAGCTTCTGCAGACGGTAGGCGATGCTGATGACGCAGATGACGACCACCACGCCCAGCATGCCTACGTACATCATCGTGTTGTTTTTCACGCGCAAGTCCTCCTTGCTCTACACGACCGTGCCAAGCGAGCGCAACGGCAGTTAAGGAGCTTACGACTGCATTAGCTGGCTTCCCGACACGCGTTGACCACCATTGAGCACCACCGCCGCCGCGCCCTCCATCCTGTCGAGCTCAAAGGGCTTCGCCAGCGATTTACCCTGAAAAGCGGCCTCCTCATCCTCTCTCGCATTCAGAAAGAGGAGCTTCCGCGCGAGTGACGGCTGATGGCTCCGTAGCGACGAGATGAACTCCGGCTCACGCAGCCCCGGCGCATCGAGATCGCACACCGCAAGGTCGAAGGCCTCGCTCCGGAGGCAAGCGAGCGCCGCCGCGCCATCGCTCGCCGACGTCACGCGAAAGCCGCGCAGCCGCGCGAATGCCTGCACGCTTCCGCGCACCGTCGAATCCGATGTCACGAACAGCATGCGCACCCCCTCGAGCGGCGACGGCGTCGCGAGCACGGTCGCCACGCCTCCGTTCCCGTTCCCATCCGGATCGTACGCGGGAAGCAACACGCGGAACGTCGTTCCCTCGCCCGTGCTGTTCGGGATCGTGATCGTGCCGCCGTGCGCGGCGATGATCCCGTAGCTCACACTCAGACCGAGTCCCGTGCCGTCATCCTTCGTGGTGAAGAACGGCTCGAAGATGTGCGCGCGCACGTCGGCCGGAATTCCGGGACCGCTGTCGGTGATCTCGACCAGCACGCGATCGCCATCCTGCCGCGTCTCAATGCGGAGCTCCCCGCCACCGCTCGGCGTCATCGCCTGCGACGCATTTGCCAGCAGGTTCAGAAGCACCTGCTGGATCTGACGCGCATCCGCGGTCACGTACGGCAGATCCGTCGCCAGCACGGTCTCGCAGTGCACGTTGCGCGACTTGAGATCGTGCATCCGCAGCCGCATCGTGCGCTCGACGAGCCCGTTCATGTCGATCGAGCCGACCTCCCCCTCGCTGCGCCGCGCGAACGTCAACAGATCGCGCACCACCTGGCTCGCGCGCATGGTCTCGCTCCGGATCACCTCGACGCTCTCGCGCTGCGACTCGCTCAGCTCCTCGCGCTCGAGCAGCTGCGCGAACGCGCTGATCGTGCTCAGCGGATTGTTCACCTCGTGCGCGACACCGGCCAGCAGCTCGCCGGCGCTCGCGAGCCGCTCGCTCTCGGCCAGCCGCGCGCGCATCTCGCGATCCGCCGTCATATCGCGCACCACGACGAGCATTTGCGGCGGATCGGCCTCGGGTAATAGTCGCGCGGCGAGCGATGCGATCCGCACGCCGTGGCCGTGCCATACCCGCACCTCGAAGCGTGCCTCCTCGCCTTCCATCACGCGCGCTACTTGGTCCGCGAGATGGCTGCGATCCTCCGGAAGTACGAGATCCTCGAGCATCCGCCCCACGAGCTGCACGGGCGCCATGCCCACGAGCTCCTGCACCGCATCATTCGCCTCGCGAATGCGCCCGCTTTGCAACACGGTGAGCACCGCGTCCGGCGCGGCGCGGAAGAGCGTTCGGAATCGCCACTCCGTCTTTCGCAGCGTCTCGACCAGCTCCGCATTCGCCAGCGCGACCGACAGCAAATCCGCCATCGCCTCGACGTGGGCCATCTCGCGATCGGTGATCGTGCGCCGCTCGCGCACGAACAACATCATCGCCCCGAT
>JBDTXL010000497.1:0-2437 GCA_040006195.1 Gemmatimonadota bacterium
GTGTAGGCGATGATGCAGGCGAGCATCGTGAGCAGAACCACGATGCGTCGCCGGGACAAGGCTAGACGCCCTTCTCCTCGAGCAGCTTCAGAAACTGCCCCGGCTCCGTGAGCCCGAGGAGGCGGTGCGGCACGTCCGACTCCTTGCTGAACTGCGCGATCTTGCCGAGCACCGGCAGATACTGATTGGAAACCTCGAGCGGCGGCGCGACGATGAGGAAGAAGAAGTTCACAGGCTTGTCGTCGATCGCCTTGAAGTCCACGCCGCTCGCCTTGCGGCCGAATGCGACGCGCAGCTTGGTCACCACGAGCGACCGGCAATGCGGTATCGCGATACCGCGCCCGATCCCCGTCGAGCCGAGGTTTTCACGACGCTTCAGCATCTTGTACAGCATCCCCTCAGATTTCTCGTCTAGCCCGAGCAAAGAGATCAGCTCCTTGAGCACGTCGTCTTTCGTCGTGGACTCGAGGTCGAGCTTGATAGCGTCTTCGGTAAAGAACTGGCGTAATTCCATCAAATCCTCGTCGGCAGTTTCAGAGCACTTCTGGCGAGCCGCCGCCCGCATCAACGCATGAAGCTACCCCGGCTCGCACCGAGTGTCAAACTCCATGCGTTGCATGGACTTGCAATCGCCGCTAGATTCCCACAGATGCGCTTCCCGGTCGCGTTGGCGAACCCCATTCCGCTGTACCTCGCGCCCATGGCGGGCGTTTCGGAGTCGCCCTTTCGGCGAATTTGCCGGGGCTTCGGCGCGGATGTGGTCGTCACGGAATTTCTCTCGGCCGAGGGCATTCGTCGCGAGAACGAGGCGACGCTTTCCAAGCTGCGCTTCGGCCCCGAAGAGCATCCCATCGGCGTTCAAATCTTCGGCTCCGATCCGATCGCTATGGGCGATGCGGCGGCGCTCGTCACCGACGTGTTCGCTCCTGACTTCATCGACATTAATTTCGGTTGCCCGGTGAAGAAGGTCGTCAAGCGAAACGGCGGATCGGGATGCCTGAAAGACCTCACCCTGGTCGCCGATATCATCAAGGGCGTTCGCGCTCGCACGCACCTGCCCGTCACCGCGAAGATCCGCAGCGGCTGGAACGAGGAGATGCGCGACCCGGTGAAAATCGCCCGCGTCTGCGAGGACGCCGGTGCGGCCGTGATCGCGCTCCATGCGCGCTCGCGCACGCAGATGTACACGGGCAAGTCGAATTGGGACGAGATCGCCGCCGTCGTCGACGCCGTGAGCGTTCCCGTGCTTGGCAACGGCGACATCGCGACGCCCGCCGACGTTCTTCGCATGCGGGAGCACACTGGTTGCGCCGGTGTCATGATCGGGCGCGGCTCCTTCGGCCAGCCATGGATCTTCGATCAGGCGCGCGCGCTTCTGAACGGCACCCCCATGCCTGCGACGCCAGCGGTGGCCGAGCGCTTCGCCATCGCCCTCGATCATGCGCGCATGGCGGACGCGTACGAGCTCGACCAGCGCGGGGCAGCCATCGAATTCCGAAAGCATCTCGGCTGGTACGTAAAGGGACTTCCGGGATCCGCTGAACTTCGCAAGCGGCTGCACGCGGTGACGTCGCTGATGGAGGTCGAAGGCATCTTCGCCGACTATCTCGCGGCGGTCGCGCGCGGCGAGATCGATCAGCGGCGCGCTCCCGAGCACGGCACGGAGACCCTCGCGGCGTGAACCTCGAGCGCACGCAGGCTCTCCTCGATCGCGTCGCGAGCGGAGAGATCGATAGCGCGGAGGCCCTGCGCCAGCTCGCCCTTCCCGACGGCGAGTCGCTCTCGTTCGCGACGATCGATCATCATCGCGCGCTGCGCCAGGGCCACCCCGAGGTCGTCTTCGCCGCCGGGAAGACGCCCGAACAGGTCGTGACGATCGCGACGCACCTCAACACTGGCGGCGATGGCTTTTTGATTACGCGGGTGCAGACGGACATGTGGGCGCCGCTCGCCGAGCGCTTTCCGAAGGCCGAGCTCAATCGATTGGGGCGGGTGGCCTATCTGCCGCCGGAAACGCCACAGAAGGTACAGCAGGGTACCGTGCTCGTGATCACAGCGGGCACCAGCGACCTCCCAGTGGCCGAAGAGGCCGCGCTCTGCGCCCGAGCTTTCGGCGCACAGGTCGAGCGCCTCACGGACGTCGGCGTCGCCGGGATTCACCGGCTTCTCTCCCGCGGCGAGCAACTCCGATCGGCCGCCGTCATCATCGTCGTCGCCGGGATGGAGGGCGCTCTTCCCTCGGTCGTCGGCGGCCTCGTGGCAATCCCTGTAATTGCCGTTCCCACGAGTGTAGGATACGGCGCGAGCTTCGGCGGAATTGCCGCACTGCTCTCGATGTTGAACAGTTGCGCCGCTGGCGTGACTGTCGTCAATATCGATAACGGATTCGGAGCGGCGTACGCGGCCTCGCGTATCATCCATCGCTGATTCACCTCCT
>JBDTXL010000498.1:0-2265 GCA_040006195.1 Gemmatimonadota bacterium
ACTCACCAACCGCGCGATCATGCGCGAGGGCGCGCCCGGGCGGTGGTATCTCGACATCCCGAGCTGGAACGCGACTCGGCGCCTCCGTCACCAGCGCGCGATCATATTATTGGCGTTGGTACTCGCCGCGGCCGCCTGGATCTTTTATACGCGCGGAATGTCCTGACGCGGCTTCGACGTTCAGCGTAGCCACAAAGATTCCCTCGCTAGCGGTGCAATGCTACGGCATGCAATGACACCGGACCGCCCCTTGCGTTCGGGGTCGTCCGTCGCCAGTCGATCCCATTCTTTGGAGTCTAACATGCGCCTCCGTTTTCTCTTCGCCACCGGGGCGTTCGCCGCCCTCTGTACGCTCTCCGCACAGGCGTCGGCTCAGGGCACCGGCTCTGTTTGCACCGACGGCTCGTCCTCAACCGCCACCGGCCGCGGCGCGTGCTCGGGTCACGGCGGCGTCGATGCGAAAGCCACCAAGGCAGCAAAATCAAAAACAAAGGCAATGGTCGCCTGCACCGACGGAACGCAGTCCAAGGGCGGCCGCGGCGCCTGCTCCGGCCACGGCGGCATCGCGACGGCAGCCGCCGCCTCCGTTGCTCCTGCGCCCGCTCCGCAGCCAGCGCCGGCAACGCCCGCAGCTCGTCCGCCCGCACCGGCTCCCGCCCCGTCACCGGCCCCCGCTCCACCGACCACCCGCATTCGGCCCACCGCTACTGCCACCAGTACCGCTGGATCGAAGAACACCGGCGGCTCCGGCGCACCCGAGAACAACGACGCCACTGGCGCTGTCGCCAAGTGCAAGGACGGCATGTACTCCCACGCCGCGCATCGCACTGGCGCCTGCTCGCGCCACGGCGGCGTCGCGCAGTGGCTCGTCAGCTGAGTCGCGCTGCCGCCGCTCGAAACGGCTAGCATGTTTTGATGCAGCACGCGAAGCGCCCGCGACGATCGTCGCGGGCGTCCTCATTCGCACGGTAGATTTCGGCCCCATGAGCAGCTCCCCGGCTGAACCAGCCAATTCACGTCCCATCTCCGCAGCCGTCGCCGCGCCGCTGGCCGTGTTCGGGATCGCCCTCGTCGTCCGCCTGATAGGCCTGCACCACACTCCGTACGTCGACGAGCTGAATCACGTCATGGCCGCGCACTCGCTCCTCGAGCGCGGCACCCTCGAAGTCGCGCCCGGCGGCGATCCCTACACCCGCGCGCGCAGCTTCACGTGGCTCGTGGCAGGGTTGTTCAAGCTCTTCGGCGAGAGTCTGGCCGTCGCGCGCATCCCCGCCGTGCTCGCAGGCTCGGCGCTCGTCACAGCCCTCTTCGTCTGGGTGCGGTCCGTCGCCGGTCGCGGCGCCGCCTGGACAGCCGCTCTACTCTTCTGCTTCCAGCCGCAGTCGCTCTACCTCTCGCAGCTCGCGCGATTCTACACGATCCAGTCGCTCTGCTTCTTCGCGGGCGCAACGCTCGTCTTTCGCATCGTCACCGACCGCTCGCTCTCTCGCGCGCGCGCGATCGGCCTCGGAGTCGCCGCGCTCCTCCTCTTCCTGCTCGCGCTCCATCTCCAGGTCATCACGATCGTCGGCATCGCCGGTGTAATCGCCTGGGCGATCGCCGACCGCGCGCGGGCATCGCTTCGCCGCTCGCAGCTGCTCGCCGCGATCGTCGCTGCGATCGTGGTCGTCGCCCTTGCTGCGCTCGCGATTCGGCACGGCGCCTTCGCGCGCCAGCTCGCGATGTTCTCGTACGTGGATCAGTGGGCAGCCGCCAATCGCCATAACGTTCGCTACTACCACGATCTCTTTCTCGATCAGTACGCGACGATCTGGACGCTCTTCCCGCTCCTTGCGATTCTCGCGATCTACCGCAACGGCCGCGCGGCGCTGTTCTGCCTTGCCGCCTTCATGGTCGCCTTCGTCGCGCACTCGCTCGCCGCATGGAAGGCGGAGCGCTATCTCTTCTCCGTGATGCCGATGTTCTTCGCAGTCGCGGGCATCGGCCTCGCCGAGGGGGCTTCGCGCGTGCGCCCCGCGGTCGAGGGCGCGCTCGACTGGCTCGCGAGCCGCGCCCTCTCGCCGCGCACCCGCAACGCGTGCCTCGCGCTCGTCGTCGCCTTCGTCGCCGGCTTCGCGATCATCGGCAACGGCGCCACGTCGTACACGATCAAGATGCTCCGCGAAAGCGACGCCGCGTGGCAGCTTCCACAGCTCTATCGCGGCCAGCCAGACTGGGATGCGGCGCATCCGGTTCTCGGTCCCGCGAGCGACAGCGCGAGCGTGG
>JBDTXL010000499.1:0-2997 GCA_040006195.1 Gemmatimonadota bacterium
AAGCGATGCAGCTCAGCCGCGAGGTGCTCGGACTCCGTGGCAAGACGCTCGCCGAGAGCAATCCATCGATCGCGGCATCGCTGCAGACTGTGGGACGATGCCTCGACCAGCTGGGCGATACGGCCGGAGCGGAGCGGTCGCTGGTGGAAAGCCTGGAGCTGCGAAAGAAGTTTCTCCCCGCGAGCAGCTGGCTGATTGCGAGCTCGGAGAGCGTGCTGGGAGAGCACTACACGACTGCCGGCGACTTCAGGAAGAGCGAGCTACTGCTGCTCCGTGCACAGAGCGTGATGGAGAAGACGTTCGGTGTCTCCAGTCCTCGCACGCAGGGGAATGTGCGTCGACTGGTGTCGCTGTACGAAAAGTCGCGGCAGTCGGCGAAGGCGGCGACGTATCGCGCACTGCTGGTTCCCACGTCAGCCTAGCGAGCACGCTCATCCCGGTCATGCGTATCTCCTCGTACTTGTCCACCCCACACGACTATGGTGGTCGGTCTTTGCGCGGTCGAGCTGTCGCCAGTCCCGTCGTTGAGGCGAGGTGCATTCCGGCGCCCGATTTCGGTCGCATCCATGGATATCTTGTAGGGCTTCATGCGAAGGTGATCTCTCATCATCGACTTCTACGCTTTAGAACACAGGCGAAAAAGGGAGATGCAGGGATGATGAAGATCATGTTCCGGCACATCAGGGGGTCGCGCGCGACTGAGGTCGATGTCGTCGCCCTCGGCGCGCATCGCGAGCTCATTCTCGGTCGAGCGCCATCAGCCGCGGTGCGCTTCGATCCGCAGCACGACCGCGACGTCGGGCGGCATCATGCGCGCATCTCCTGGTCGGATGCCGAGCCGGTAATCTTCGAGATCGCGGATTTAAAGAGTCGCAACGGCACGTACGTCAACGGCCGTCTGATCACGACGCCAATGCGGCTGCACGTTGGCGATGTGATTCAGCTCGGCGCGCACGGGCCGGAGTTTGAGGTGCGATGGGATGCGGCGCCTTCGAACGTGCTGCATCTCATCGGCTAGCCACGGCCTAGACATGCTCCAGCACACGCGCGCGACTCCTTCCTCCATCCAGTATTTCGCGCACTTTCGTCGCGAGTCTCGTCGGCGTGAGAGGTGGCCACGTATCAGCGAGCAATCGCCATGACGGTGAGCAGATCATTGAAATCGTGCGCCATGCCGCCTGCCAGCTGCCCGACCGCTTCCATCTTCCGTGCCTGGCGGAACTGCGACTCGAGCTGTTTGCGATCGGTCTCATCGGAAATGATGCTGACGTAGCCGGTGATGGTGCCGTCGCTCGAATGCAAGGCGCACTTGGAGATCTGCACGTCACGGATGCTGAGGTCGGACCGGCGCCGCTGCGTCGCGACGCTCGTGATCGCTTCCCCAGTCTCGAGGCGTCGTCGAAAGTCGGAGAACTCCTCGCGCCGCTCTTCTGGAATGATGATGAACAGCGACTGTCCGACGGCTTCGGCGGAGGTCCCTCCGAACTGCGTCTCGGCGGCTTTGTCCCGTCTGCTGATGACCAGCTCGGGCGAGGAGATGACGATCGCGAGTGGCGAATCATCGACCACGGCGCTGAGGATCTCGTTGCTCTCCCGCAGTGCCGACGCCGCTGCCACGCGCGCGGTGACATCGGTCGCGAGAACAATGCGCGCATGGCGCTGCTCGAAGTGTACGCCGTGCGAGACGATGTCGACGAGAATCTCGCTCCCATCCTTGCGACGATGCCGCCACCCCGGAGCCTCGCGTGAGCTGGCGTCGCATGCGTGCAAGCGCGACCACGACGAAGATCGCTTCGAGGAGAACGACGACCTCACCCTCCCGCCAGGCGCTGTTTCTCAGCACGCGACCGGCGTAGAGCTCTGCTTCGTCCTGCAGAAAATCCTCGATGCGCGCTCGTACCGGTGCGAAAGTCGTCATGCCACTGTGCGCGTGCCGGCCAATGCGCATCCGGTCGATGCTGTCGCGCGCGTGCAGCACGGGATCGGTGAATGACGAATCCCACGCCGATACCGCAATTCGGATCAGCTCGACCTCTGACTCTTGCGACGGATTGTCGCGCGTGAGATTCGCGAGGGAGTCGAGATCGCGGGAGAGAGCAAGGCGGGCGCGTCGTTCCGGCGCGATCAGCGTCGTATCGTTGCCGATCACGTACGCAACGACCGCGGCCTGACGATCGAGGGCCAGTTCGAGCGCGCGCTCACCTGTGAATTGGACTTCGCGCGTATGTCGCAACCACTTCGACGACTGCCAGCTGCCGTAGGTCATCAACCCGACCGCTCGCGGTGAGATTGCGAATCAGGTCAAGCAGTCCTTGTCTGGAACGCATGTCGGATTGTTATACGATTCATTTGGGGTGAGGGCTGGACACCGACAACGTGGTTTTTAGAAAATATTATCCGGCGCGGAAGAGCGTCCGTGTCGATTCTAAGAGCGATTTGATTTCTCGACAACGCGGAAAGGAGCCGAATGCAAACGCAAAACGGCCCCAGCCTCGACGAGTCGATGCTGGAGCCGCAAGAACATTTACTACCGCCGTTCGAGGCGGCTGAACCGATCGCATTAGTCCGCAGCGTCGCGGATTAACATGGTCGGGGCGAGTGGATTTGAACCACCGACCTCCTGGTCCCGAACCAGGCGCGCTAACCGGGCTGCGCCACGCCCCGCAAATCTCACGTTACAGCCGCGCTGCACCGCGAGATCATGGTGCGCCTGGAGGAACTCGAATCCCCAACCTTCTGATCCGTAGTCAGATGCTCTATCCAATTGAGCTACAGGCGCCCGAGAAATCTGTTTTTCATCACAACGGCGGACATGTCCCGGTTGCGGAGACACATCCGCCGTCATCGCTGCAAAAACTAGTAATCCCGCCTGGCATCGTCAACTACAGAGCATCGCCCGGCGACTGAAACCGCCTCGAAACGCGCGAGCGCGTATCGAAGCGGTATGAGCGGTACAAGACTCGAACTTGTGACCTCCACGATGTCAACGTGGCGCTC
>JBDTXL010000500.1:0-4465 GCA_040006195.1 Gemmatimonadota bacterium
TCTGCGCCAATCTCGAGGCGTCCGGCTTCCCGTGCGACAGCATGCCGGATGCGATTACTTCGCGCCTGCTCGCCACCTCGCTTCGCGCCGATTTCTACGTCGATGGGACCGTAACCAAGACGGCCACCGGCTACACGTCGAATGCCCGCCTCGTCCTCGCCCGCGACAACAGCATGGTGCAGCCGCTCCCGACTGTCACCGGCAACAAGCTCGGCGATATCGCGGCGATGATCTCGAAATCGATACTCGATGTTCGCAAGGAGCTCCCCGACGAGCGTACGTGCGAGACCAAGCTCGGCGGCGGTGATGCCGCCGGCGCGATCACAGCCGCCAAGGCCTCGATCGCGGCGTATCCGCAGTCGTCGATCGGCCGAGTCTGTCTCGCCAACGCGTTGCTCAAGCAGGGCGCGTCCCCCGACTCCGTGATCGCGGTCGCCAAGCAGGTGACGGCGATCGATCCGCGTAGCCGTCCCGCGCTGATCATGCTCGGCGATGCCTATGCGCAGAAGAACGACTTCAATCACGCCGTCGAAGCATGGACGAAGCTGATCGCGTCGTATCCGAAGGACGTGCAGCTCGTATCCACTGTCGTGAACAAGATCGGTCAGAGCGGCCAGGCAGCCGCGGCGAAGCCGATCATCGTCGCCGCTGTCGACTCGAATCCGGGCGATCCCGATCTCGTTCACCTCAAGTATCTGATTCTGCTGGCCACGAAGGATTGCGCGGAGGCGACGGCCGCCGGTGAACAGATGATCAAGGCCGATACGGCAGCTGCCGACACGACCTTCTTCCTTCGCCAGTCGGCGTGCTACGCGTCGGTGAACGATCCGCAGAAGTCCTCGGCAACGGCTGCGCAGGGTGTGGCGAAGTTCAAGAACAACGCGGCCCTCTGGTCGCTCTATGCGCAGACGCTCCGCCTTGCCGGCCAACTCCCGCAGTCGCTGGCGGCCGCGCAGACTGCGGTGAAGCTCGATCCGAAGACAGAGCATGGCTACCTTCGAATCGCTCAGGCGCAGATCGACCTCAATCAGCCTGACAGCGCCATCGGCACATTGAAGCAGGCCGTCGCCGCCGGCGAAGACAAGTCGACCGTCGGGCAATTCCTGCTCGTGCTCGGAAACAAGTCCTACAAGGATGCGTCGGCACAGGTGATCACCACGGCTGACAGTCTTGCCATCCGTCGCGATGCGTTCCAGAAGGCGGCCGTGATCCTCGCGGCTTCCGACAGCATCTCGCCGAGTCCCGCAGCCAAATTCGTGCTTGGAGTATCGGCGTTCAAAATCGGCGACGCGGCGATTCGCGATAATCAGGGGAAAAAGACGTGCGAGCTCGCGAAGCTCGCTCAGAGCTCGTTCGTGACGGCGCAGATCAACATCGCGGCCGGCGGCTCGATCGATCCGAAAACGGCGCAGCAGCTGCTCGCGGCGCTCGGCCAGTACGGGCCAGCCGTGGATGGCCAGGTGAAGAAGTTTTGTAAGTAACGCCGTCGCTCCGGTGTCGAACACGAAGGGCTCGCCGGTGGCGAGCCCTTCGTGGTGCTCCGCCCTTCGAATGGAGCGCAAGCGCTCGCCGGATGGTAAAATCCCTCCATGATTTCGCTCGCGCCGGACGCGTACCACATCCCCGTACTCGCCGCCGAAGTCGCGGCCCTGCTCGCGGGCGCGCACTCGGTGCTCGACGGCACGCTCGGCGGCGGCGGACACTCGCAGCTGCTGCTGACTCAGGGTGCGAGCGTCGCGGCGATCGATCGTGATCCGCGCGCCATAGCCGAGGCGCGCGCGCAGCTCGCGGACTACGAGCGCTCTGGAAACTTTCGCCCCTTCCTCGGCAACTTCTCGGAAGTGGATTCGATCGTAGAGCTGCGTGGAGAGCTATTCGACGGCGTCCTGCTCGACCTCGGTGTGTCGTCGCATCAGCTCGACGATCAGACGCGCGGCTTTTCCTTCCGCGAGGGGGCCCTGCTCGACATGCGAATGGGAAGCGATGCGAAGCAGAGCGCGGCGGAGCTGTTGAACGAGGCGCCGGATCAACAGCTGATGCATCTCTTCCGTGAGTATGCCGATGAGCGCAAGGCGCCGCGGCTCGCGCGGGAAATAGTCAAGCGGCGCGCGACGGTGCCCTTTGCGACGAGCGATCATCTCGTGAATGCGATTCGCGGCGCGCTCGGCCCTCGCAGTGGTCCCGGAGACTTCGCGAGGATCTTTCAGGCGATTCGCATCGAGGTGAACGACGAGCTCGGAGCGCTCGAGCGTGCGCTCCCAGCGCTTCGCGATCGGCTCACACCAGGTGCTACGCTCGTCGTGATCGCCTATCACTCGGGCGAAGACCGTGTCGTGAAGCATGCCTTTCGCGACTGGAGCAATCCGTGTACCTGTCCACCGCGCCAGCCGCTCTGCATCTGCGGAGCAGTCTCGCTCGGCGACAGCGTGCATCGCAAGGCGATTACCGCGAGTGAACGAGAGCTCTCGACTAATCCGCGTTCGCGCAGCGCGCGGCTCCGGGCATGGCGGCGCGCCGCATAGCGTCGCGCGGGCGCGGGCGCGCGTGGATCGCGCTCGCGCTCCTGGCCTTCGTGCTCGTCGGCGCGGCGGTGATCTGGCGACGCGCTGAGGGGCATGCACAGGCGAAGGCGCTGCTCGCGCTCGAGCAGCAGCGGCTGCAGCTTCAGTCCCAGCGCGCGCAGCTGCGCAGCGCCATCCGCGACCTCGTGAGCAGAAGCTCGCTCGCGGCCGTGGTGGAGAAACGTCTCGACATGCACGTGCCGAACGACACGCAGCTCGTGATTCTCACGCGTCCGCGCGTGGCGGCGGCGAGCGCGCCATGACGCGCCCCTCTCGGCTGCAGCTCGTGCACGGATCGCTCGCGCTCTTCGCGCTCGCGCTCGTGCTGCGCGCCGCGCAGGTGCAGCTCTGGCAAGCGAAGCTCTGGCGGCACAAGGCGGAGCGGCAGCAGTTCGCGGCGGCCGATGTTCCGGCGGCGCGCGGCGACATCTTCGATGTGAGCGAGGTGCCGCTCGCGCAGAGCCGACCCATGGTGCGGCTGCGCGTCGCGCCGAAGGAGCTCAAGGATCGCGCGGCTACCGGGCGCGCGCTCGCGAAGCTCGGCGTGCCGCGCGCGTGGGTGTCGCGAGCGACGGACCAGCATCGCGCGTGGGTGGAGCTCCCAGGCGCCTACCAGCCCGGCGACGCGGCGGCGGTGACGCACATGCGCGGCGTGTACTCAGACGCGGGGGTGGAGCGCGTCTATACGCAGCGCGCGGCGATGCGCAGGCTCGTTGGAGTGGTCGATGCGCGCGGCGTCGCCGTGGATGGGCTCGAGCTCACGCTCGACTCGCTGCTCCGCGGGGAGGAGCGCGTCGCGCGTCTCGCTCGCGATTCGCGCGGCGCGCGCATCGATGCGCCCGATGACGACGTGCCGGAGGCTGGCGACGCCGTGGTGCTCACGATCAACCAGTCGCTCCAGGAGATCTCCGAGCGCGCGCTGGCAGACGCGCTCGTCGGCACGGGCGCCGACGGCGGTGACATCGTGATCATCGATCCGCACGACGGCGAGATTCGCGCGATGGCGAGCCGGCGCAACGATCCGAAATCGTCGGGGAGCCCGGCGGTGAGCGAGCCGTTCGAGCCCGGATCGACGCTCAAGCCGCTGATGGTCTCGCGCCTGCTGCAGCTTGGGCGCGCGAAGCCGGACGAGATGATGAACACCGAGAACGGCGTGTATGTGCTCGATGGCCGCACGATCACGGATGAGCACAAGAAGCCGGAGATGTCGCTCTCCGATGTCATCCGATATTCGAGCAACATCGGCATCGTCAAATTCACCTCGCGCTTCTCGGATCGCGAGAAATACGACGCGCTGCGCGACTTCGGTTTCGGAATGCCGTCCGGGCTGCCGTATCCCGCGGAAGCCGCCGGGACGCTCAGACTCCCGAAGGAATGGTCCAGGCTGTCGCCTGCCTCGCTGTCCATGGGCTACGAGATCGCCGTGACGCCCCTCCAACTCGCGGCCGCGTATGTGCCGATCGCGAATGGAGGATCGATGCTCGAGCCCGCGCTGATTCGGGAGATTCGCGCACCGGATGGGAAGGTTCGCTATCATCATGCACCGCGCGTGTTGCGGCGCGTGATGGATCCGGCGGTCGCAGAGGAGGTACGGAGGATGCTCGTCGGCGTCGTCACCGGCGGAACCAGCACCGAGGCAGCGATGCTCAACTTCGATGTGGGGGGGAAGAGTGGCACGTCGCGACGCACGGTTGGGAAGCACGGCTACGGCGCGGGCGCGTACACGGCATCGTTCGTCTCCCTCTTTCCTGCCGAGGCGCCACAATACGTGATCCTCGTGAAGCTGAACAATCCCAAGGGCGACATTTTCGGCGGCAAGACGGCCGCTCCCGTCTCAAAGATCGTGCTCCAGGCGGCGCTCGCGGCGCGTGACGCATCGCTCGATCGCGGCACGCTCGCCACTT
>JBDTXL010000501.1:0-5477 GCA_040006195.1 Gemmatimonadota bacterium
GCAACGCGCGCGCGGTGCCGCCGGTGGAGATGATCGCCCATCCGCGGGAGACGAGTGTGCGCGCCAGCTCGGCTACGCCTGTCTTGTCGGAAACTGATATGAGAGCGCGGGGCATGACGAAGGGAAGGAGACGATCAGTCGGAGAGGGCGACGCCGATCGCGTTGCGGAGCGCGGCATCGTCGAGAGAATCGAGCACGAAGGAGGAATCGTCCAGCTTCGGCAGATGCATGTGCGTGGAGCGGCCGCTTTCGTCGAGCGAGATGCGCTGCTGCGCGACTGCGAGCACCGCGGGCGGATAGAGTGCGTGCTCGACGCGCAGCACGCGCGCAGCGAGCGCCTGCGGTGTGTCGCCCGAGAGCACGGGCACCGGCCACTGCGCGATGACCGCGCCGTGATCGTAGCGCTCATCGACGAAATGCACCGTCGCGCCCGAGACGCGCGCGCCGGCGGCGATCACCGCCGCGTGCACGCGCGAGCCGTACATCCCGCGCCCGCCGAACGCAGGGAGGAGCGCCGGATGCACGTTCACCATCCGCCCGCGGTACGCATTGACGACGACCTCGGGGATGAGCCGCATGTAGCCGGCGAGTACGACCAGGTCCACGCGATGCGATCGCAGCTGCGCGAGAAGCCGATCGCCGCCAAGCGTGCCGCCGTCGATCGCGACGGAGAGAATGTCGCGGGTGCGCGCGAAGGCGAGGGCGCCGGCATCGGCGTGGTCGGAAAGCACGAGCGCGATATGCGCGAGCGTGTCGCGGTCGCCGCGCGCGAGATACTCGTGCAGCGCGCGCAGATTGGAGCCGCGGCCGGATGCGAGCACCGCAAGACGCGTCGACATGTGCTGAGTCTATCCGCCCTGCGGCGGCGCAGATAGAGGGAGTGCCGCCAAAATCCGCTCCACGGCCGAGGCGAGGCTCGTGGAGATCGCGAAGCCGTCGCGCGCGGCGACGACGTCGCCGCCCGGCGTGGTGTCTCGAGGCACGAGTATGCCGTGTCCTCCAAACAGCTTCGCCGGCTGGATGTCGCGCAGTCGGTCGCCGACGTACCACGACTTCGCCAGATCGAGTCCGTGCGCCTCGGCCGCCTGCACATACATCGCTGGCCCGGGCTTCCTGCAGTCGCACGCCGGCGCGATCTCGGGATTGTGCGGACAGTAGTACGTCGTGAGCACGCTCGCTCCGCCGGCGGCGAGCAACTCGTCTAATTTCGCCCGGACGGACTCGTACTCATCCACCGAAAAGAGGCCGCGCCCGATCCCCGACTGATTCGAGACGACGATGATCGGCATTCCCACCGCGTTGATGCGCGCCATCGCCGCGGCCGCGCCGGGAATGAGCCGCACGTTATCCGGCTTCGAGACGTGGATCGTGTCGACGTTGATCGTGCCGTCGCGATCGAGAAAGAGCGCAGCGCGCGGAGCGGTCATGACGGCGGCTTCTTCGCGCTGTCGGGCGGCGATGTCGGCATGGGCACCGCCGGCGCGGCCGAGCTGTCGCGCTTCGTCGCCGGCGCGGCCGAGCTGTCGCGCTTCGTCGCCGGAGTGGAGCCCGGCTTCGGCGGCGGAGGTGGCGGCGCGGGCTTCGGCACGTCGAACGAGCGAATCGATGTCGCGGTAATTCCCATGAGATTCCGAATGTCCTTCGTCTCGACCCTGTACTGCGCGCCCGCCTTGAGCGGCGCGTTCAGCATGATGAGAAGATCGGTGATCGGAATCGGCTTGCTCGGCGTCATCGCGGCGAGCGCCGCGGCGCGCCGCAGCGAATTTCGCTGGAGCGTATCGGTCGACACGCGATGCTGCGCGAGATACTGACGCCGGAAGGCGGTGTCCGTCTTCGCGCGAGTGGAGTCGGATTTTGCCGTCGAGTCGGTGCGCCGCTTGTCGATCTCGCGCGAGTTGACGATCGACTTCACGGGGACAACCGTTGAGTCCGCGGCCTTGAGCACGATCCGCCCGCCGTCGAAGAGCTGCTTCGGATCGACGGGCTTGTCGAAGGTCGCATGCACGGTGAGCGAGTCGCGCACCTCCACGCTGACGATGTGGGGGCCGATCGAATCGTGGATGAAGGCGAGCAGCTCCACGCTCGCCGTATCCTTGAGCGTGACCTGCGCCGAATCCTGCAGCTCGTGCTGATCGCGGTCGTGATTGCTGTTGGCGTCGACCCAGCCGAACACGGTAAAGCTGCCCGGAGGCATGTGCGGAATCGTGAAGTGACCAACGGAATCGGCGCGCGCGATGTACACGATACTATCGGGATGCGAGACGGCTTCGACGATCGCGTTCGGCGCCGGATGGCCCGCTGGCCAGTCGAAGACGACGCCCGAGATCGATTGCGATGCGATCGCCGGACCGGTCGAGAAGATGAGGAGATAGCCGAGTTTGTCGGAGTTGCCGCGCAGGTCGGAGATGCCGGGGAGCATCGTGATCGTGTAGGTGGTGTTCGGCTTCCAGTCCTTGTGCCCGCGCACCGAGATGCGCGAGCGATGCCAGCCCACGCGCGGCGCGCCGTCGCGCGGCGAGATGAGCACCAGCGCATCGAGGCTGCTCGCGCCGGAGGGGCGCTCGGTGAGCACCTCGTCGTATTGAAAGTCGACTTCCTTCTGGTCGACGTTGCGCGCGTTCGTGTCGGGGGTCGTCTTGAGCAACTTGGGCGGGACCTTGTCCGGCGGTCCGCCGGGCGGGAACCCCTGCTGCGCGCACGCTGCGAGCGCGATGAGAGCGGCGAGGGCAGCTAGGCGCCGCACAACGTCCTCTTTTTGCTCGCCAGCTGTTCGCGACGCGCAGTCCACTCCTCGAGCTTCCTGCGCTCGGCCTCGACGATCTCGGGCTTCGCGCGCGAGACGAAGCTCTCGTTGGCGAGGCGCTGCTCGAGTGAGGCGAGCTGCTTTTCGAGCTGCGCGAGGTCGGTGCTCACGCGCGCGCACTCCTTCTCGAGATCGAGGAGTCCGGCGAGGAGCACGACGACCTCGGATCCATCGGGGAGCAGGGCGTGCGCGGCGGCGCCGGTGGGCGCCGCATCGCTCGCCGTGATCGTCGCGCGCGCGAGGCGCCCGATCAGCGCGCTCTCCTCGCCCAGCACGGAGCGCGACAACGCGTCGCGACCGACCACGACCGTGTCGACCTGCTTTCCCGGCGTGACGTTGTACTCGGCGCGGATCACCCTGATCGCGCTCACCGCTGCGCGCGCGATCTCGAACTGCGATGCGCGCGTGCGCGGCGCGCCGGGGGTGGGCCACGCGGCACGGGCGAGGAACTCGCCGCTGGTGCGCTGTGGCAATCGTTGCCATAGCGCCTCGGTTACGAACGGCACTACCGGATGGAGCAGCCGAAGCGCCTGATCGAAGACGTGTACGAGCACCGCGCGCGCGACGTCGCGATCGGGCCCTTCGCCGAAGACGCGATGTTTTGCGGCCTCGACGTACCAGTCGGCGAGCTCGTTCCACACGAAGCGGCGGGCGCTCTCGACGTATTCGCTGAGCCTGAGCCCCTGCGTGAGCTCGCGCTCGCTCCACGTCGCGCCAGCGGCCGGTCGCGCGGGTCCGAGCGCCGCGTCGGATTCGCGGATCGCAGCGTCGAGTCGATCGAGGACCCACTCGTCGGCGCGCGTGAGGCGCTCCGGCGCGATGCCGGCGAGTCGCATCACGTCGCCATCGCCGACGTTCATCAGGAGAAAGCGCCCGATGTTCCAGAGCTTCGTGACGAAATTCCGCCCGGTCGCGAACGACTGGTCGAGATTCGTCGGATCGAGCATGACGTCGGCGCCCAGCCCCAGCCCCGCGACCACCGTGTAGCGGAGCGCGTCGGCGCCGTAGCGCTCCACGACATCGAGCGGGTCGATGCCGTTGCCAAGCGATTTGGACATCTTCACGTGATTCATGTCGCGCACCGTGCCGGTGAGATACACGGTGTGGAATGGCGCACGTCCGACGAAGTGATAGCCAGCCATGATCATCCGCGCCACCCAGAAAAAGAGAATCTCGGGGGCGGTGACGAGCATGTCGGTCGGATAAAAGCCCTTGAAATCAGGAGACTGTTCGTTCGGCCATCCGAGCGTGGAGAGCGGCCAGAGCCACGAGGAGAACCAGGTGTCGAGCACGTCCTCATCCTGCCTGACCGCGCCGCCGCACTTCGCGCACACAGAGACGTCCTCACGGCTCACGATCGGCTCGCCGCCGCACGCGTCGCAGTACCACACGGGAATGCGGTGGCCCCACCAGAGCTGTCGCGAGATGTTCCAGTCGCGAATGCTCTCGAGCCAGTGGATGTAGACACCTTCCCACCGCTCGGGGAGAATGCGAATCGTGCGATCCTTCACGGCGGCCAGCGCGGGAGCGGCGAGCGTCTCCATCTTCACGAACCACTGGTCCGAGAGGCGCGGCTCGATCACCGTCTCGCAGCGATAGCAGTGGCGCACGTTGTTGTCGTGGACGTCCGTCTTCACGAGCGCGCCGGCATCGCGCAGCATCGCCGCGATCCGCTCGCGCGCCTCGAAGCGATCCAGGCCCTTAAGCGCATCGGGCACGCGCCCTTCCGCATCCGCGACCTCTCGCACCGCGCCGACCTCGTCGATGACCACCGGCGTCGCAAGCTCGTGGCGGCGCCCGACCTCGAAGTCGTTCGTGTCGTGCGCGGGCGTGATCTTGAGCGCACCCGTACCGAAGGCGGCATCGACGTAACCGTCGGCGATCACTGGTATGGCGATGCCGATCAGTGGCAGCGCGACCATCGTGCCGACGAGATCGCGATAGCGCTCGTCCTCCGGATTCACCGCGATCGCGACGTCGCCGGGAATCGTCTCCGGGCGCGTCGTCGCGACCGTGATCGACCGGCCGGAGCCATCGACCGCGTCGTATCTCACATAGTAGAGCTTCCCATGCGTCTCGCGCGGCTCAGCCTCTTCATCGCTCAGCGAAGTGAGGCAGCGCGGGCACCAGTGAATCACGCGATGCCCGCGATAGACGAGCCCCTCCTCGTGCAGCCGCACGAAGGCCTCGCGCACGGCGCGCGAGAGCTCGGGCGAGAAGGTATACGCGGTGCGCGACCAGTCGCACGAGCTGCCGATCGCGCGCAACTGCTCGAGAATCACCCCACCCGTCTCCGTGACGAAATCCGTCACGCGCTCCAGGAATGCCTCGCGTCCGAGATCGAAGCGCGAATTGCCTTCCTTCGCGATGATGCGCTCGACGACATTCTGTGTCGCGATGCCCGCGTGATCAGTTCCGGGCACCCAGAGCGCGTCGTCCTGCGACATCCGGCGCCAGCGCACGATCACATCCTGCACGGTGTTATTGAGCCCGTGGCCCATGTGCAGCACGGCCGTCACGTTCGGCGGCGGGATCACGATGGTGAAGGGCTCGCGCGAGCCGCCGGCGCGCACGGAATTCTGCGCATTCGCGGTGAAGAGGTCGGCGTCCATCCAGCGAGCGTAGATCTCCCGCTCGACGGTTGCGAAGTCGAATTGCGGGGCGAGCGGTTCGG
>JBDTXL010000502.1:0-2581 GCA_040006195.1 Gemmatimonadota bacterium
GATCGATCGCACTCTTCGCGGCGGACTCGAGCGATGCGCGCATCTCTCCCTCCGATCCCGCGGCGAGCACCGCAGCGAGATTGATGAGCTGAGCAGTGGCCGCGTCAAGCGAGCCGTAAGCTGTTTCCGTTTCGGTCAGAGACGTCATCGTTTGATCGCGGAATGTAGCCGGAATTGGCGCACGTCAGTTCGCCATGTGTACTTCGCCTACAAGCTCGTTGCGGGTGTTTATGATGGGCGTGCGCGCAAAGGCCGACAGTCGCGGTGAAAGCTCCTCAGGAAGGACGCCGAGGAGCTGAAGGAGTTTCAGCAGCGCAGGGTGCTGCGCGCGAGTGGCTCCGTCCTCCACCTTGATCGCGACCGCTATTCCTTCCGAAGGTATGGTAACCGCGTGCACCCCCTCCGCGCCGACCTTGCTGATGAGGCGACCCTCGGATTCCTCCACCAATACGGTGTCGAAGCGGTCGGTACCGCCAAAAAGAAACGGATGCGCGGCAATCGCATTCAGGATCCGCGACGGCACCTCGTCCCCTCGCTCGGCCGCCGCGCCCAGCCGTGCGAACGCACGTCCCAGCGCTTCGAGCGGAAGTCCAACTGCGACGACGCCGCAGCCGTCGACCATCAGCTCCATGTCATCGCGCGGGCTTCCGCTCCACTTCGCAATCTGCGCGAGAGCACGATCCTGCACTTCGTGGCCAAGTCGTTCGTAGCCGAGCGTGGACCATGACTGACGGCGCGCGAAGGCGAGCATGCCGGCGTGCTTTCCGGAGCAGTTGTTGTGCAGCCGCGATGGAGAAAGTCCGGCCTGGACCATGAGTTGAACCCCGCGCCGCGTCATCGGCTCGTGCGCGCCACAGGCGAGGTCGCCTTCCTCCAACCCGATCGAGTCGAGCATCCGCGCCGCCAGCTCGACGTGCTCGGGCTCTCCGCCGTGCGATGCACACGCCAGGGCGAGCTCCTCGCTGCCCCAGCCGCACGCGTCGAAGCCGCCGGACTCCACGAACGAGAACAGCTGAAAAGGCTTGGCGCACGAGCGCCACACTGTGAGCAGGGATGGGTCACCGGCGGCACCGAGCACCGCGCCCTCGGCATCGCACACGACCGCGTGCACGCGGTGTCGCGATTCGATCGTGTCGCCGCGTGTGGCGACTACGTCGAGATCAAACTGATTCGCTGACAGCCTCTTCTCCGGTGGTCGCCGATGTGTTCATCACAGCGACGAGAATTCCGAGCAACACGAGCGCGAATCCGGCGAGCGTCCGCCCCGACGGCAGCTCGCGAATCCCGGGCAGCAGCGCCGCGAGCACCGTCGCCCCGATCGGCTCGCCGAGCACCGTCAGATTGACGACGAATGCCGGCGCATATTTCACCGCCCAGTTCATTCCGGTGTGGCCGAGCAGCATCGGACCGACTGCGAGCGCCACGAAGATCGCGAGCTCGCGCGGCGGCTGATGCAGGAGCGGCAGCCGCGCCGCCACCGAGATCGAAAGCAGCGTGACGAAGCACACGCCGTACACGATCGCCACGTACGGCCAGAGATCGAGCTGCTGGCGCACTCGGCGCCCCGTAAGATAATAGAGCGCCGCTGCGACGCCGCCGCCGAGGGCCAGGAGGTCGCCCACGAATGCCTTGTTGCCGTGCGCACCCGGCTCGCCCCAGTCGGCGGAGCCGAGCACCGCGGCGCCGCATACCGCGAGCGCGATCCCCATCCATTGTCGCCGCGATGGCGCTTCCTTGAGCCATGCGGCCGATGCTCCCGCGACGATCACGGGCTGCAGATCGACGAGCACCGTCGACGCCGCGATCGTCGTGAGCGCAATGGACGCATTCCACGCCCAGAAGTGGAGCGCGAGCAGCACGCCGGCGCCAGCCGCGAGTGCGAGCCCGGTGCGATCGAGCGTGCGCCACTGGCGCCATCCGCCCGTGACCATTAGCGCGACGCCGACGATGATCAGCGAGAAGAAGAGCCGCCAGGTCGCGATGACCACTGCGTGCGCGTGGGAGAGGCGGATGAGCGGGCCGGCGAACGAGATGCCGATCACCGACAGCGCCAGCACGCCGAGGACTACGCGATTCGATGGTCGCATGACTCGCGGCAGCTTACCGCGGTCCTCGGCACGGCGACAGGGCGCGCGCGCACGAAGGCCGTTGCACGCCGGAAAAGTCTCTTGAATTCAAGAGACTTTTTCTAGAAAACCTTCACCATCCCCTTCGTGTACTTCCGCGGATTCTTGCGCACGTCCTCGAGGATCGCCCCGAGATCGGTGAGCGTCTTGTTCAACTTGTCGTACAGTGCGGGATCGTTGATGATGCGGCCCGCCGTGCCGTTCCCCTGCGACAGCGCACGGAGCAGCGTGTCCGCCTGCGACGTGACGGCGACCATGTGCGTGTAGAGCGTGTCGTCCGTGAGCAGGCGGCCGACGCTGCTGTGCGATGAGTGCAGCTGCGCGAGCACGGTGTCGAGCTGGCCGGTGACATCGACGAGATGGTTATACAGCGCGGGATCGTCGACCATCTTGCCGAAGGTGCCGTTGGGGCGGTCGAGGCGGCCGAGCAGGGCGTTCATGTGCGTGAGCGTGCC
>JBDTXL010000503.1:0-2843 GCA_040006195.1 Gemmatimonadota bacterium
CCATGTAGCGCTCCTGGTAGATCGTGTCGTAGAGCCGCTCGTCCGGCACCGGCGCAACCGACATGCCCACCTTGTACAGGTCGGGCGATCTGAACATCAGATTGAGCGTCGTCGATCCGCCGCCGCTCCATCCCCACACGCCCACACGCGTCGAGTCGATGTACGGAAGCTTCTTCGCGAGCGCGCGCACACCGTCCGCCTGATCCGCGCTCGAGAGAACTCCGATCGCGCCATAGATGCTCCGCCGCCACGCGCGCCCGCGCGGCGCCGGCGTGCCGCGATTGTCGATGCTCGCGACCACATATCCCTGCTGCGTCAGCATCAGGTGCCACAGGTAGTCGCTGCCGGGCCACTCGTCCGTCACGGTCTGCCCCGCGGGCTCACCGTAGACGTTGAACAGCACAGGGTATTTCTTCGCCGCATCGAAGTTCGGCGGCGTCATCACCCACGCATCGAGCAGCGTCCCGTCGCGCGTCGGGACGCGCACGAATTGCACTTTCCCCCGCACGAGCGTCGCGACCTTCGCGCGCAGCTCCGCATTGTTCACCAGCGTCCGCACCACCGCATGGCTCGGCAGCCGCACGATCTCGTACACGGGCGGCGTCGTGAACGTCGAGTACGTGTGCAGCGCGAACTGCCCGCCGGGCGCAACCTGATACTGATTCATCCCCGTCTGCGCCGCCGGCGTCACACGCTCGGCCTTGCCCGCCCCATCAAGTCGCGAGCGATAGAGATAGAGCTGCGTCGGCGCATCCGGCGATGCCGTGAAGTAGATCCACCCCGCCGCACTGTCGACGCCGACGACGAACGGAGCGCCGAACGCCGAGCCCGGATTCTGAAGATCGAACGCGCCGGTGGTGAGCGCGCGAATCGACGAGCCGTCTCGCGAGACACTGTACAGCTTCCGCCATCCGTCGCGCTCGCTCACCCAAGTGAAGCGCTTCCCGCCATCCACCCATCGGACATCGTCGACCACATCCACCCACGTGCTGTCATGCTCGGTCAGCACCGTCCGCGCGACACCCGTGCGCGCGTCGCCGAGCATCACTCGCAGCGTGTGCTGCCGCCGGTCGAGCTGCTGTAGCACCACCTCGTCGGAGCTCGCCGCCCAGTCGAGCCGCGCGATGTAGAAATCGCGCGGCGCCCCCGGCACCGCGATCCACTGCGTGGCGCCCCCCGCCGCGCTCACAACGCCGACGCGCCCCGACGAGTTCGTGGTGCCCGCCTTCGGATACTGCACCGGAATCGTGAACGAGTAGAGCGAGTCGGTGTCGTCGATCAGGAGAAAGTCGCCGACTCCCGAATCATCGAGCTGCCAGTACGCGATGCGCTTTCCATCGGGGCTCCAGCGAAATCCGTCGCGCAGGTTGAGCTCTTCCTCGTAGACCCAGTCGAACGTCCCGTTGATGATCGTGTGCGATCCGTCCGACGTGAGCGGCGTGATCGCGCCGTTCGCCACCTCCTCGACGTACAGATTATTCGCACGCACATACGCGACCCGCCCGCCATCCGGCGAGAACTTCGCGAACATCAGCGACGACGGCGCTGCCGACTTCCCGCCGAGCTTGTGCGGTGCGCCGCTCGCGACGTTGATGACGTAGAAGTCGCCACGCGTCTCCTGCCGCCACACGCGTTGCCCGTTGGTGAACACGAGCAGCCACTTTCCGTCCGCCGAGAACTGGTAGCTCTGCACCTCGATCGGCTCGCAATCGGGCGTCATCAGCCGCTCTCCCGCGACGATCACCTCGCGCTTGGCCGTTGCCACAACGTAGCGCACGAGATCCCGGGTATCACGCCCGCTCGCGGAGCGCTCGAGCGTCGTGTAGCCCTTCCCGTCCGCCGTCCACCGTAGCGACGACACTCTGTGCACCGCAAACTCGTTGGTGTTGAAGATGCGGTCGAGTGTCAGCTTCGAAGCGGAATCCGCCTGCGCCCGGGACTCGTGAGACGACGCGAGCTCGAGCGCGAGGCACGCGACGATCGCGCCGCGAGAAAATCGTGTGCGAATTGGCATGCAGCGAGGCTAATGGCCAGTACGCCTCCCGCGCAACGAGCGCCGGCGCGAATTGCTACCGGAAGGTGCCCGGGCTTACCTCATACTGAATATGGTACGCGCCGACCTCGTCCTCCGGCCGCCAGAAGCCGAGCTGCTCCGACCAGCGCACGCTCTGTAGTCGCTTACCCCCGAGGGTGAGGAAGCCGGCTGCGCGCGTCGTGACGACACCCATCGCACGTAGATCGGCGAGCCCGCGGAGCTGCGTCGTCATCCGCTCGGTCACGATGCGCCGGGCGCTCGCGGGGCCGATTCCCGGCACGCGCATGAGCTGCCCGCGCGACGCCGTGCGAATCTCCATGGGAAAGTGCTCCGGATGTGCGAGCGCCCACGACGTCTTCGGGTCGTTCGCCAGCGGGAGATTACCGTCGGCATCGTACACGACCTCGTTCGGCGCAAAGCCGTAGTCGCGAAGCAGATAGTCGGTTTGATAAAGCCGCTGCTCGCGCACCGCAGGCGTCGCGCGCACATTCTCGAGCGGCGTGTTGCGGATCGGCCTGAACGCCGCGAAGTGCGTGTGATGAATACCGCGGCCCGCGTACAGATCGGTGATGCGATTCATGATCGTGCGATCGGTGTCCGGCGTCGCGCCAACGACGAACTGCATCGTCATGCCCGCAGTGCCCCCGGGAAGCAGCAGGTCGCGCGGGCGCCCCTCGCGCTCCTCGTTGCGACGCTCGTTCACGTGCTTCCGCACGCGATCGAGCTGCACGAGCGCGTTTGCCAGATTCTTTTCCGGCGCGATCCGCACGAGCGTGTCGCCGCACGGCGCCTCGAGATTCATGGACAC
>JBDTXL010000504.1:0-6960 GCA_040006195.1 Gemmatimonadota bacterium
GCACTTCGGCCCCCGCTCCCGTGGAAATTGCCATTGGGATAAACCCGACGCTTGCAACAAGCGCGGTCATGAGGACAGGTCGCAATCGCACGCGCGCGCCGTCTTGCACGGCATCCGACAGCGATTCTCCAGCGGCGCGCAGCTGATTGATATAGGCGATCAGCACGACACCATTCAAAACCGCGACGCCAAAAAGGGCGATGAAACCGACCGACGCGCTGAGATTCAGATTGATCCCACGAAGCCAGAGAGCCGCGATGCCGCCGACAACAGCAAACGGGACGTCCAGCATCACGAGCAGCGCATGCCGGATGGTGCCGAAGCTGGCATAGAGGAGCGCAGCGATCAGCACCAGAACGAGTGGGACGATCAAGGCCAGCCGCTTCGTGGCGCGCTCTTGATTCTCGAACTGACCGCCGTAGGTGATGTAGTAGCCGGAGGGTAAAGACACCCGCGCGGCGACTGCGCGTTTGACGTCGGTAACGAAACCCCCGAGATCACGCCCGCGCACGTTGGACTGAACGACGACGTAGCGCTGCCCGCCCTCGTGGTTGATCACTTCCGGCCCTTCGGCTACACTGACTCTGGCGAGCTGCGACAGCGCCACCGTCCCGCCGGCGGGGGTACGGACAAGCGTCTGACCAACCGCCTCTGGCGTAGATCGATACGGTGCATCAAGGCGCACCACGATGGGGATTCGACGTCGGCCGTCGAAAACTTCCGTCGCAGTCATTCCCCCGATGCCTGTTTCGACGACCTCCCGCACGTCTGCCACATTGAGTCCGTATCGAGCAATCGCCGTGCGGTCCAAGACAATCTCGAGCTGCAGGGCTCCCGCGCTGACGCCGACTGAGGCGTCTGCAGCACCCGGTATCCTCTGCACGATCTGCGCAATCGCCTGCGCCTTCTCCTGCAGGAGTGGAAGGCTATCCCCATACACTTTGATTCCCAGATCTGTCTTCACACCGGAGATCACCTCATCCAGCCGCATGCGCATCGGCGCGCTGAACTCGTACTCCAAGCCGGGAATGTCGGAGAGCGCGGAATCCATCTTCGGAATCAGCGCGTCTAGCGACGCGGTCTGCCACTCGGAGCGCGGCTTGAAGAGCACATACACGTCGGCCTGGTTGAGTGCCATGCTCTCGGTCGCTTCCTGCGGACGCCCAAGGTTCGTAACGACGCTTGCGACCTCGGGAAATCGGCGGAGCGTGCGCTCGACATCGCTGGAGACGGACATGCCCTGCGGGAGCGAGACGCTCGGCGGACGACGCGTCTCGATCAAGAGGTACCCCTCGTCGAGCTTTGGCATGAATTCGGTGCCGAGGAGCGGCACCGAGCCTAGTGCGAGCGCGAGTAGTGCGACCGCTGTCCCGACCACCGTGCGGCGATGCGCAAGCGACCAGACGAGCATCGAACTGTATCGCTCGCGCAATCTGAGGAACCACGCTGGCTCGTGATGCACCACCGCCGCCGCGGCGTCGATCGGCGAGATCGCACCGTCGCCTGCCGTATCAGCTGAATCGGCCTGCCGTGTCCCAATGAACAAGAGCGAAGACAGCGCGGGAACGTACGTGAGCGCAAGCAGAAGCGACCCGATGACCGCTGCGCACACCGTAAATGCCATGGGCCGGAACATGCGCCCCTCCAATCCCGTCAGCGTAAAGATCGGGATATACACAACAATGATGATCGCGATGCCAAAGACGATCGGCCGGCCGACCTCGAAGGCTGCTTGGCGCAGGACCGCTTGACGGGACGCGGCGCTCGCTGTCGCGCGAGATTCACCCAAGCGCCGTACGAAGTTCTCGACCATTACCACCGACGCGTCGACGATAAGTCCGAAGTCGAGTGCTCCGAGGCTCATCAAGTTCGCCGTAATGCCGAAGCGTCGCATCGCTAGAAAAGCGAACAGGAGCGACAGCGGAATCACCGACGCGGTTATAAGTGATGCACGCACGTTCCGTAGAAAGAGGAGTAGAATTGCCGTGACGAGGAGGGCGCCCTCGATCAGATTCCTGAACACCGTGCGTGTGGTGCGTTGCACGACGTCGCCTTGATTGTAGAACGGGCGGATGCGAACGCCCTTCGGCAGAAGCGGCTTGATCTCCTCGAGTCGTTGAAGAACGCGATCGACGACCTCTCGACCGTTTGCGCCCTTGAGCATCAGTACCGTCGCCGAGAGTACCTCGCCCTTTCCGTCCCGCGTCACGGCGCCGTACCGAAGCGCCGGCGCGATGACGACGCGGCCGACATTTCGAACGTAGATAGGCGTGCCGGCGCGCGTGGAGAGCACCACGTTGGCGATGTCAGTCGTGTCTATCACGCGGCCGAGGCCGCGGACCGTGAGCCGTTCGCCGCGATCTTCTACGTAGCCGGCGCCGAAATTCGCATTGTTCCTGGCAAGCGACGTTTCGACATCGTTGAGCGTCAAGCCGTACCCCGCGAGTTTCGACGGATCGGCGAGCATCTGGAACTGCTGCTGCATGCCGCCCCACGTGTTGACATCAGCGACGCCCGGCACGGTTCGGAGTAGCGGTCGAATGGTGTAGTCCTGCACCGTCGTGAGATCGATGAGCGACAGCGAATCGGTGCGGGTGGTATCCGTGCGTTCGACCAGGTATTCGAACACCTCGCCCATGGCTGTGGCCGGGGGTCCCAGCATGGGTTCCGAACCGGGCGGAAGTTGCAGCGCGGCGTCCTGCATCCGCTGCTGCACTTGCGCGCGTGCGAAATAGAGGTCGACGTCGTCATCAAAGGTCACCGTAACGACCGACAACCCGACCTTGGAGACCGCACGCACGTTCTGCGTTCGCGGCAGGCCCAGCATCGCGATCTCCATCGGGTAGGTCACCTGCTGCTCGACCTCGCTGGGTGAGAGCCCGGACACGGTGGTCATGACGAGCACCTGATTCGGCGTCAGGTCAGGGAATGCATCCGTGTTGAGCGTTGCGAAGGCCCACGCGCCGGCCGCTGCAAGCAAAAGCGTCGTTGCCGCAACGATGGCGCGATGCCGGAGTGAAGCTGCGAGAAGACGATCAATGAAAATTCCCATGTCAGTGCCTCACATCTCCATGGCGGGCATGCTCCCCTTCTGGAACTCTGCCTTTACGGCAAAAGAGCCGTCGGTGATCACGAGCTCTCCTTCAGCAAGGCCCTTGAGTACCGCGACCTTGCCGCCCAAGCGTGCCCCGAGCTCGACCGAGCGACGCGTGAGCCGTACTCCGCCTTTCGCATCGGGCTCGCCCACGAACACCATTGGCACGCCGGACAGGAGCTGCACCGCGTCCTCTGGGATTATCACCGCCGGGACTGTGTGTGCACCCGATACCAAGACGGTTGCGAGCATCTCCGACTTGAGTCTCCCCTTGGCGTCGGATGTCGTCGCGCGAATGGGAAGGGTGCGCGTATCAGGATCGAGTCCTGCGCCGACTGCGTCGACCCGTGCCACGAAGGTGTCGATCGGGAACGCAGGTACGGTGAACTGAAGTCGGCCTCCGCGCGTAAAGAGCCCAGCCATGGTTTCGGGAGCCGCAACGGAGAGCCAGAGCTGCGATGGGTCAGTCACGATCACGAGTGGTGCTCCAGCTTCGACGACCGTCCCCGGTACAGCCGTGCGAGCAAGCACGACGCCCGCGAGCGGGGCGCGCAGCATAATCTCTCCGCTGGAGGACGACATCGCTGTGCTGGCATCGAGCACGCCAGCCGTGCTTCGCGCGCGCCGCAACTCCGCCTCGGCCTGCGACAGACCCGCGCGCGCGAGCTCGTCATCGGCAACGGCGCGGTCGTAGTCCTGCTGCGGAATCGCCTTGAGGGTGAGCAGCCGACTCGCGCGCGCACGCGCACTTTCCGAATACGTCGCTTGCGCCTTCTTCGATGCGAGCTCGGCTTTCGCTTTTGTGAAGTCCGCCTGCGCCATGCCAGCCGCCGCGCTTTGCATCGTGACAAGCAGTTGGCCTCGTGCGACGTGGTCGCCGGGCTGAACGTGCACCGCGATGATGCGTCCTTGCGCCGGCGCGCCGAGTCGCGCAGTCCGATCCCCATTGGGCACAAGTTGACCGGGAACCGACGCGGATGCCGCAGCGGTTGTCATGACGGCTGGCGACCACTTCACACCACCATGCGCGATCTGTGCGGCGCTGAAACTGATCGCATTCGGCGTCGCCGGCTCTGATTTGGAGGCCCCCTCCGGCATTGCCGCGGCACTTGATGCGGCCGGAGCGTCTGTGTCGGTAGTGTCGCCCCGGCTCGCCTTTACATTTCCTCGTCCGGAACACGCGATGGACACACTGCTTCCGAGGATCGCCGCGTATATCATGCTCGCGTGGCGAACGGTGCGGCACGATCGTGCTCGCACTGTAGACATTATTGGAGCGTTCACTGTGGGGTTCGAGTAGGAGATTCGTCGCCTGTGGTCGGACGCGGCGACATTGTGGAGACAGCCTCGCGGAGATCAATGCCCTGCGCGGCGAGGAGGTCGAGCACGCTCTCGTGCTGCGCGTACAGCGTGCGATAGAAGGTGAGGCGCGCATCGCCCCACGCGCGTGCAGCGTCGAGCACTTGAATCAGGGGCACGGCGCCTTCTCGGTATGCGCCGAGTGCGATGCGGCGTGATTCCTCGGCTCTTCCCAGAATGCCGATCGCACGAGAAGTGTCTTGAGTGCTCAACTGCGTGTTCTCAGATGTCGCGCCGGACAGAAGTGCGACGCGCGCCGTCAGTAGCTCCGCGGCTTCCCTCGCGCCTTCGACCTCCGCGCGGGCCGTACGCTTGCGGTCCGCCAATTCGTACGTCGCGATGTCTCCTTCCGCTCGGGCGCGTGCGACCTCGCCGCGATTCTGGTCGAATACGGGCAGCGGGAAACTCACGCCTGCGATCATGGTTGACGCCCCGGCGCTCTGTTTCAGCCCGATCGTCGCACCTAACTGTCGAACCAACAGCGCATTCTGCGTCGCGATGCCGGCAGTGGACGCAGTAACTCGTTCGCGAGCCGCAACGACATCTGGCCGATCGCTCAATGTGAGTTGGCCTCGAGCGCGCACGGAGTTCGACGAAGTGTCGGTGCGAAGGGCGATGCCGATCGGCAACGAACGCGCATTGACGAGTCCATTCGGCGGAAGCGGCAACGGTTCGTCGCCGGCGGCGATGCGAAGGTGCGCGTCCTCATCACTGCTGACCGATGCTGGTGAATCGCCGAGATATGAGAGGAGCACCGCGCGCGCTCGGACCAGCCCCGCTTCCTGCATCGTTTCCTCTGCCATGGCGCGATCACGTTCGACTTCCGTTCGAATGAGATCTGCTTCCGCCGTCGCACCTTCGCGCACCCGACTTTGATTATACGCGACCACGGTGTCGAGCCAGCCGGTAAGATCTCGGAGGACGTCGACTCCCACTTGTGCGATGGCAGCACGGTAGAACGCTTCGGATGCCTGGCGCGAAATGCGAAGACGTTCGGCGGCCGCGTCGGCTCGCGCGGCGCGAACTTCCGCATCGGCTTGGCGTACTCGTGCGCCGCGCTGATAGATCGGCTCGAGCGGCACAGTCAACGTCGTCATGTTCTCGCGCTGCAGTCCCGACGACGCAGGAACAGGTGCGGCGCCCGGAAAGGGGGTGTTGTCGACCTCGAAGCCGAACACCGGATTGCCGTACACTCCCGCGGTTGAGCGAATCGCCTCGGCCGCCCGCTCACGCGCGCGCGATGCAGCCACAAGCGGATGCGTCGCTGTCACGCTATCGAGCAACATCGCGAGTGTCAGGCGGTTCTGCGAAGTGATCGGCGAAGAGGCGGCGGTCATTCCCGATGAGCGCGCCTGCGAAGCGAGCTGCTGCGGGAGGCCTGAGGCGACGCCGAGCACAATCACTGAGAAGAGGCGACCGCGCACAATCATTCCGGAGCACCGCCCACCGTGCCGACGAAGCGCGAGCGCCTGAGTCGCGCGTGCAGCCCGGGAACGATTCATTAGAGTCATAGTGGCTGCGTTCGGGTCCAGTGACCGCGTGAGGCCGCCCCAAGTGGGTGCGGCAGTTGCCGATGACGACAGACGCCCCCGTGCGCGGCGAGCGCTCGAGGGCGAGTGAGGACGTGATCCCGGCAATCAGACTCGCAATGTGGATCACTCCACGCGGCGAGTCACGATGCGTTGGATGACGCCCTTAGAGCTCGGCTTGCGGTGGTGGAACGAGTGGCGGGCGCGCGATACTCGGCGGCGTCACGAACGTAAGGGCGGCGATCTCGGGCAGTGAAGATGTCGGAACCGACATCGTTGCAGCAGGCGTCGTCGTTGCAGCACACGATTGGCATCCGCAGATGGCAGGATGTGTGCGCGATCCACTGTCGTCTGGAGTGGCAAACACAGTGGCCTGCGAGTCAGTAGACGCGGCGACAGCGTTGGCTAAATCCTGACTGTCTCCGTGAACACGCTCATCCGCCCCGATCGCCTGACCATTCGACGGTGCGACGATCATTCCTTCAGAGTCGCAGACCATCCCGCCGCCGTTCGAGCCGAGCATTGAGGCGAGCAGCGGCTGACTGCTAGCGCAACCGAGATTCCAGACCGTCACAAACGCGAGTGCGACACCGAGGACTCGGGTAGCAAGCGATGTGCGGAGGAAGCTGCGAAAATGATGCATACGTTGCGCAAGCTAACGAGAGGTGTTCGATTGCGATATGCATGTCGCGACTCGTCTCGAGACACCGGGCCTTCTGACGGTTTCTCTCTTACTTGAAGCGCCAACGCCCCACGCCACGCAGGACTCACTTACTCGCGGATACAGAATCGGTGGGGGACGGAGTGCCCGTGTGGCGGAAGGAACGAATTCGTCATTCGCCCACACACATTCGCCACTGCGAGAGCAGCGCCGCCGTCCTCGGCGCCCTCTCGGGCCGGGCCCGCAACTCCCGCGCAAGGCGTTCGAGGTCCGCGGGCACATCCACGTCGTACCACTTCTCACTCACCGCCGCCGTC
>JBDTXL010000505.1:0-4594 GCA_040006195.1 Gemmatimonadota bacterium
GCGCCATGACGTCGCGCATTCGGGCATCGAGCCGCGGCTCGGCCACATCATCTTTGCCACTTCAGCTTCGCCAGCGGCGCATCGCGCGTTCATTCGCGGGATGCTCTACATGCACAATTTCCACTATCCGCAGGCCGCCGCGGCCTTCCGCGAGGCGCAGGCACTCGACCGTGGCGACGTGATGTCGTACTGGGGCGAGGCGCTGAGCTACACGCATCCGGTGTGGAATCAGCAGGACACGGCCGCAGCGCGCGCAGTGTTACGGCGTCTCGCGCCAACGAAGGGAGAGCGCCTGGCGAAGGCACGGACGCCGCGCGAGCGCGCCTGGCTGGCGACGGCGGAGGCGCTCTATGACGACGCCGTGGGCAAGGCGCGCCGCGACACGCTGTTCTCGGCGAGCCTGGCCTTGCTCCGAAGCGAATATCCGGGCGATGTGGACGCGCAGCTGTTCTACGCGCTCTCCCTGCTGGGCCTGAATCAGGGTGACCGCGATGTACCGACGTATGTGCGCGCGTATGCGATCGCGCGGCGCGTGTTCACCGCGCATCCGGACCACCCTGGCGCCGCCCACTACGTAATTCACGCGGTGGATGATCCCGCCCACGCATCGCTCGGCCTCGCCGCCGCGCGCGCTTACAGCCGCATCGCACCGGATGCATCGCACGCTCAGCACATGACATCGCACATTTTCATTGCGCTCGGCATGTGGGACGATGTGATCGCCGCGAACATCCGCGCGCAGCATCCGCTTAAGCCCGGCGCGCATGTGACGTACGGACACGGGGTGCAGTGGCTGGTCTACGGATACTTGCAGAAGGGACGATACGCGGAAGGTGCGAGGTGGGTGGACTCGATGCGCGTGCAAACGGCGCGTCTCGCGAATGGCGAGCAGAAGAACGGCTCGGCGAACCGGAACACGACGGGCTATGGCGCCGAGGTGGATAGCCGAGCGTATCTGGTGCTCGATCGCGCCGCGTATCTCGCCGACACGAGGGAGTGGCGCTCACCGCTCGCGGCGCTCGCGATCGATACCACGGGACTCGGTATGCACGATCGCGCGGCGAACGATCTCGTACTCGGCCTCGCGGCGCTGGGTCGCGGGGAAAAGGCCAGCGCTCACACGATCCTCGCGGATTTCGCTGCGCGCATGGCGAGCGCGGACGAGGGCAAGCGAGATGAGTTCGCGAGCGACCGAGGATATGCTCAAGTGATTCTGAAGACGCTGCGCGCGGCGGTGATGCACGCGGACGGGGATGCGGAGGGGGCGGTGCGGATGCTCGTGGGGGCGGCGGCAGAGGACGACTCACTGCCGTTTGCGTTCGGGCCGCCTGTGGAGATCGTATCGCCGCACGAGCTCGCGGGGGAGTATCTGCTCGAGATGCGGAAGCCAGGCGATGCCGTGCGCGAGTACACGCGGGCGCTCGCGCGTGCGCCGGGACGGACGGCGGCGCTCGTCGGATTAGCGACGGCGCAGCACGAGCTCGGACGGCGGGCGGATGCGCGCCACACGTATCTGCGCGCCGCGAAGAATCTCGCAGGCGCGGACAGCGTCGGGATGCAAACGATCGCGACGCTGCGCGCTCGGCTCGATGCGTCGCCTCCGTCTTCGGCGGCGATCAGGTAGCAGCGCGAAGGCGCGGATCGCCGACCGACTCAAACCTTCGAGGACTCCCGGCTGTCTGACCCTCTCAACCGTACTCAGTTGAGGGGATTCCGAATGCTCGTGCTTCTCATCGCTCGTGCGCTCGTGGCACTCGCGCCGGTTGCTGGCGCGGGCCGCGCCGCGACCGACACGATTCCCTCCGACTCGGTCATCGCCCACTACTACGCGGCCATCGGCGGACACTCGGCGCTACTCGCCGATACGACGCTCTCCTTCAGCGGGCACTATCAGGAGGGCGACTTCAAGGCGCAGACGACGATTCTCTGGAAGCGTCCGACCTTTCGTCGCGTGAGCGTGGTGCTGCCGGAGGGATTCGCGTACGTCGAGCTGTTCGATGGGCGCGACGAGTGGGAGTTCACCGAGTCGTTCAACCGGCCGGTGCAGCACGACACTGGCGCGGCGGAGCGCGCGGGGAGGCGTGGTGCAGAGTTCGACGAATCGTTCGTCGACTATCGCGCGAAGGGACAGCGTGTGCAGGCGAAGGCGGCGGCCGTGATCGAGGGGCGCGCGGCGAATGCGCTTCGCGTGACGCTACGCGACGGGTGGGTGAAGGACTACTACTTCGATGTCGAGACGGGACTGTTGGTGGCGTTGCGCAAGGCGATGCCGCTGCATGCGTCGGGCGCGGATGTGGTGTCGCTCACGTACTTCCGCGACTACAAGCGAATTGGTGCTGTATTACGGCCGCTCGCACAGGAAGAACGGAACGTGGCGACCGGTGCGCTGATGAATACACTGCGATGGGATTCGATCACGCCGAACGTTTCGATTCGGCCGGAGGCGTTCGTACAGCCGGGCTCGAGGAGGGAGGCTGTTGACGGGCCGCCTTCTCGGAAGTCGAACCGAGCGCCGAGCGACTCGACGTAATCAAACATGATTCATAATAGAGTCGTTATTATGACGCTATGTTGTACTCATAGTGTGCTTGTTATCGCATAGAAGATTGCACGTTTACCCCACGCTGCGAAGATAGAACGCTCGAATATCGCTCGTCCGCTCAACAGATCGCGAATGATGGATCCCCTTCGCCGCGAGACTCGATCGTTACCCTGACGCAAAATTCGCGAGACGCTGGTGCGGTTCATTGCCACCATGCACGCCCAAGCTCATTTCGTCAAAGCCACATCGCGCCTGCCCAAGCTCCTAAGCGTCATCTGGCGCTCATCACGCGCTTCGCGAATCCCGCCGCCCTCGCGGTTGCCGACGCGCGTTCGCCGCTACTCGCCCACGCCTACGCCCAGCGTCGCGTCTGGCGTGCGAACGCCGCGACGGTATTTGATCTCCACGCGCTCGACCCTACCGCCTTCGCCCCGGACTTCGCCCCGCCGCCGAACCCCACGCTCGTCGCGCTCGGCGGTCGCCTCTTCTCCGACTCTCGCCTCTCCGGCGCAGAGCACCGCTCGTGCGCGACGTGTCATGTCCTTACGCGCGCCTTCACCGATGGCCGCGCGCGGCCACTGCTCATCGCGCCGAGCATCCAAGCAGTGCGCAACACACCGACGCTGCTCGACGTCGCCTAACAGCCCCTCTACTTCGCAGACGAGCGCGCGCTTTCGCTCGAAGAGCAGATCGGATCCGTACTCGCAAGCTCGAGCGAGATGGGAAGCCCGCAGAATCTCGCCGCCACGCATCTCGCCGCCGACTCAACCCTCCGCGCCGACTTCGCGCACGCACTCGCGAGACGGCACGATAGCGCGCTGAACGGTCGCAACATCCGCATCGCGCTAGCCGCCTATCTCCGCTCGCTCGACTCCTTCGACTCGCGCTTCGATCGCGCCGTGCGCGGAGACACGCTCGCGCTCGACGCTCGCGAGCGGTTTGGCTTCACCGTCTTCATGGGCAAGGCGCGCTGCGGCACCTGTCACTTCGCGCCACTCTTCAGCGGCGTGATGCCCCCGAATTCACGAGCTCCGAGCCCGAGATAATCGGCGCGGCTACGCGCCCCGTACTGCGCAACGCGCGTCTCGACCCCGACTCCGGGCGCGCCGGCGTCGATCACCTGGCTGAGCATCTGTTCGCGTTCAAGGTGCCGTCGCTGCGCAACGCCGCGGTGACCGCTCCCTACATGCACAACGGCGCGTACGCGACGCTCGATGACGTGATGGACTTCTACGAGCACGGCGGCGGCGCCGGACTCGGCGCTCGGCTCTCGAATCCTACGCTTCCGACTTCGCGCCTGCACCTCAGCGCCAAGGAGCGAGGCGCGGTAATAGCTTTCCTCCGCGCGCTCACCGACACGTCGTCGGCATCTCCGCGAGCCCGCGACTCACTGCAACCGAAGGCGATCGCCGCGCGTTGAGCCTCGAGCGCCGTGCGACGTCTCCGCGCGCGAAACCCGTTCGAGGCTCATCATGGATCTGCAGCTCAAGGGAAAGACGGCACTCGTGAGCGGGTCCACGCTCGGCATTGGCTTCGCGATCGCGAACACGCTCGCGCGCGAAGGCGCGACGGTCATTGTGAACGGGCGCACGCAGGCGCGCGTCGACGAAGCCATCGCGCGCATCACGAAGGACAATCCCCACGCAGAGCTGCGCGCCGCCGCCGGCGATCTCTCCACCGTGGAAGGAATCGCCACGGTTGCGAAGAGCATTCCCGAGGTCGACATCCTCGTCAACAACGTCGGCGCGTTCGAGGCGAAGCCGTTTCAGGAGATCCCGGACGCCGAGTGGCAGTTCATGTGGGAGATGAACGTCATGAGCGGCGTGCGGCTCAGCCGGCAGTACATGCGCGGTATGCTCGGCCGCAACTGGGGACGCATCATCTTCATCTCGAGCGAGTCGGGGCTCAACGTGCCCGGCGAGATGATTCACTACGGCGTGACGAAGACCGCACAGCTCGGACTCTCGCGCGGGCTCGCCGAGCTCACGGTCGGCACTGCCGTGACTGTGAACGCGATCCTTCCCGGTCCGACGCGCACCGAAGGTGTCGAGG
>JBDTXL010000506.1:0-2561 GCA_040006195.1 Gemmatimonadota bacterium
TCACCGACGCGATGCTCTCGATCCCCACGCTCCCGTTGCTGATGATCGCCGCCGCTGTGCTCGATCCGGGAGTGCCGTTGCTGATCGCGCTCGTGGGTGCAGTGGGGTGGATGGAAACGGCGCGCGTTGTGCGCACCGAAGTGCAGTCCCTGTCCGTGCGCGAATTCGTGACGGCCGCGCGCGCTACGGGGGCGCGCGGTCCGCGCATCCTCGTGCGCCACGTGCTCCCAGGAGTGCTCCCGACGGTGATGGTGGCGCTCACGATCGCCGTCGGGCGCGGCATCCTGCTCGAGAGCGCGCTCAGCTTCTTCGGCGTCGGCGTCCAGCCACCGACGGCGAGCTGGGGTAACATGCTCTACCAGGCTCAAACGACTATGAGCAGCGAGCCATGGCTGGGGGTCTTCCCCGGTGTATTCATCTTCGTGACCGTGCTGTGCTTCAACGTGCTGGGAGACGCGCTGCGCTTGGGAGAAAACCGCAGGTGACGGCGCGAGCCACGCGACCGCATGCAACTGCAAGTGCAACGCAGACACTTCCCTGTGTGAGAGCATTGCTACAGGACAATTACCGCACATCGGAAGAATGTGTAGCGAGAGGCGCTTCCTGCCCACGCGGGACCGCATGCCGGTCGACTACGCGATGTTCCTCCTCCGCCAACTCGACGATCCGAACGTCATCGTGCTCGTCGCCGAGAATCATGGCGACGTCCTCGGCTACGTCTACGCGAACCTCGAGGGCTACGACTACATGGCCCTTCGCGGACCAGCGGGAGTGGTTCAGGATCTCGTCGTCGACGTCGAATTTCGCAGCAGAGGGGTTGGTCGACTGCTGCTCGACGCCGCGCTTGCCGCGCTCGAATCGCTCGGCGCGCCGAAGATCGTGCTCTCGACGGCCGAACGGAACGATGCGGCGCAGGAGCTGTTTACGAGCGCCGGCTTTCGTCGGACGATGGTGGAGATGACGCCGGAAGTTCCGCGCGGATCATGACCGACTGATCGCGCGCGCCGCCTTCTCATACTTCGCCGGCAGCGCCGCCACGAACGTGCTCCCGCGTGCCAGCACGCTGCGCACGAGCAGCACGTCGCCGCCGAGAAGCCGCGCGAGCTCACGTGCCACCGAGAGCCCGAGGCCAGTGCTCCCCATCGCGTGCATTATCGCGGAATCGTCCTGCCAGAATGCATCGAAGATGTGTTCGTGATTTTCGACGGCTATTCCGCGGCCCGTGTCGATGACCTCGAAGTAGACGAGCGGGTCGATACCGTCGTCGGCGAAACGGAGTAGCAGCACGATGTCACCGCTCGTGGAGAACTTGATCGCATTTGCGAGGAGATTGACCAGGATCTGGCGGACCTTTCGCACATCCGTGAAAAGCTCGAGTGCCTCGGCGTATCCCTCTACCCGAATCTCGAGCCCTTTCTTTTCCGCAAGCGGGCGAACCAGAACGATGCTCTGCTCGACGACCGTGGCGAGTTGCGCGTGCTCGGGGCGCACGACCTCCTCGCCCGCCTCAATCCGCGCGTAGCCGAGCAGCTCTTCGACGAGCTCGAGCAGATGCGCTCCCGACGCGCGCACACGGCCCAGCTGATCCTTTTGCAGCTGGCTCACAGAACCATATATCTCATCCGCGAGCAGCTGCGTGTAACCCATCATAGCGTTGAGCGGCGTTCGAATCTCGTGGCTGATCGTCGCCAGAAAATGCGCCTTCGAACGATTTGCGTGTTCCGCAGCCTCCCGCGCGCGCTGCTCGGCGTCGCGCAGATGTGCGCGCATGATGGCCTGTGCACACATGATGCCGAGGGTAATGACGAAGGCACGCTCATCCTCGTCGAAGGAGCGCGGCGTGCCCCATGTCAGTGCGAGCACGCCGCGCAGCTCGCCGTTCGCCCACACCGGCACGATCGACGCAGCGTTCGCGCCTGCCGCCACCATCGCAGCGCCCCACGCCGGGTAGCGCAGAATCTCGGCTGACGAGTGCAGGAAGATCGACTCCCCATCGCGCGCCACCTCGGCAAGCGGCACCGGCGAGTCGAGCGGAAGCTGCTTCAGTGTGGCTTGCACTTCTTCAGGAAGGCCGACCGCGTGTACGAGAATCAGCGCAGGTGCGCCAACGGGATCGCGCACGAGCGTGGACGGCGGCGTGCTGGCGGGTGGAAAGACGCCGAGAGTGACGACGACCGCGCTCGTGGCGCCAAGCGCGGAAAGCGCCTCGTTCTCGACAAACGTCGCGGCTTCTGCAGGGGTGAGAGCGTCCGTGAGCGATCCGCTCAGCGCCGCGAGGGCGCGCAGGCGGCCGCTCGCACTGCGTGAGTCGTCTCCGCTCGCCGAGACGGCGGGGAGTCGATACGCCGTTCGTGACGAGGCTGGCTGCGAGATGACGACTGGCGTGTCGTCGGAGGCGGGACGCATGGCTTCTCGAACGGAGAGGCGTCGCCAGAAGCGCCGTACCTGCAACGGACAGCCCGTGAGGAGCTTTTCCGCTCTGCGCTGGTGTGATCCCGCAGTCGTGTAATGTATGATTCGGTACGAAAAGCAACAAGCGGGCTCATATGCGATCGGCCCGA
>JBDTXL010000507.1:0-5021 GCA_040006195.1 Gemmatimonadota bacterium
TGTACGTGATGCGCGCGGTCGGCGTACAGCCGTAGGAGTTGAGCTGCGCCTCGATCCAGTCGACGGCGGCGCGATTGCGATCGGTGCCTTGCCTCCGGTCTCCGAACTGTGTGAGCCCCTTGATCGTCGCCTTGTACTTCTCGAGTTCGAGGCGCGAGACCAACGTGGCGATTCCCGAATTCGCAGAGTCGAGCGTCGCGACGTTCATCGCGACGCCCGTGGTCGCCGGCGCGATCTTCGTCGCGCGCGGGACGCAGCCGGCGGCAGTGAGAGCCATGATGGCTGGAGCGATAAGGCGCTTGAATAACTCGGTCACGCAATTCCCGGTTCGGAGGCTTCCAGAATCGTACTGCCATGCCGCGTCGCCCGCGACTAAAAAATCGCGATGAGCTGCGCGATGTATTCGTTCGACCTGCCGGGTGTCGGCTTCTCGTTCCGGCGATTGTAGTCGAGCTGCAGGCGCAGCCATTCCGGCGTCGTGAGAATGTTCAAACCGAACACATTCCACGTGTCGCTCACAGCGGCGGTCGTGGTCGTCGCCGGATTTCTGTACGTGTATCTCGTGTCATAGTACCGGTCGTACTTGTAGACCGGCTCGAGCCATTTTGTCAACTTGTAGGAGATGAGCGCGTATCCGCCGCCCGCATCGGTGAACACCGTCGCCGTGGTCGGACGCTTCCGGTAAATCCCCTCGCCCTCTACTGTGAGGCCGCGCCAGATCGCACGTGCGTCGAAGCCCCATGCATGATCTGTCTGGTCGCGCTCGATTTTCCCGGAAAGCTCGAGCCACGACAGCGGCGTGAGCGTCAGCCGCGAGAGATACATGACGGTTCCATTCGCGTTTGCCGTCACATTCGGACCTTCGCCGTTCACGATGGCGAGCGTGAGCGTTGCGTACGGGCCCCATCCCACCTGCGCCTGTACACCTATGTCGCGCTTCTGCGAAAGCTTGTCGACGACCTGCGACCGGCTGGCCGTCTTAAGCAGGGCGAACGACGTGAGGTACTCGAGACTGAATGGTGTCTTGAACTGACCAGCGATGAGCGACGGATGCAGCTGCTCGAACACCGATCCCCTGGTGTCGATTGCCGGCGGCGCCACGAGTTCGACGTACGCATCGGTAAGACTGAAGCCCGAGACCGCGCTGTCCGATCTCAGTTTTGCGGTTTGTGCGCTAGATAAATCGCCCTGGATGCGAATCGCGAGAAACGGTTTCGGTGCGGCCACCGCGGTGAGACGTCCCCGATTGAGTTGAAAGACGGTGATATCGTCGCGGCGCGTGCCGCGGACAGAGATGTAGCCGGACAGCGTTGGCATGGGCGCGAACGCCCGCACGGGGAACGCCGTCGTTGGATTCAGTGGGTAGATTGGCGCGGCATTGCCCTTCGGCGCGGGCGCGGCCGCCGTGGCTGCGGGCTTGGCGCTCGAGTCGGCGCGTGTCGTATCCTGGCCGCGCACACTCGTAACTCCGGCCGCGCACGCGAGTACGACTGGCCCGACGGCGGCTGCGCGGAGAGCGCGCGTCCGCTCGTGTAAACGGCGCAAGGCGGTCATCGTGCGGCCGTGTCGGAGAGCGCCGCTGGAGCTCCCGTGCGAATCGGGCGAGTAACTGACGCCGCGCTGTAGACCAAGCTGTTGTTTGCCGCCGCGTTCTTCGCTGCAGTACTGTCCGCGCCCGCGTCCTTTGCTTTCTGGCATCCAACGATAGCGATCAACGACGACGCGAGAAGCCATAACTGCGGTGCTGAACGGTGATCTGTAGCTCTCATCGGCATGATCCAAGATACTCCGCGATTTCATAGCCAGGAGGCGCCGGGTGTCGTGCGGCAGGCATTGGCTGGGTCGCTCGAGCAAGGATATCGAGCACGTCTTCGCTGCTCAATCCTTGACACATCAACATCCCTTGATATAACATTCTTCCCATGAGCACGCACACACTCACCGCCAATCCCATCGCCGCCGCCGCGCTCTTCCACGCGCTGTCCGACGCGACGAGACTCGAAATCATCGAGAAGCTGCGCGGTGGCGAGCGCTGCGTATGTGAGCTCACCGATGCGCTCGATGCGGCGCAGTCTCGTCTCTCCTTTCACCTGCGCGTTCTGAAGGACGCGGGGCTCGTCACCGATCGGAAGGAAGGACGATGGTCGTACTACACGCTCGTACCGGACACGCTCGTCGAGCTCCACGACATCGTCGTCTCGCTGCAATCCTCCGCGAAGCGCCGCGAGCTGCGCGTCACTGGCCGCTGCTGCTGATATCGAATTGAAACAGAGTCGCCGTTTGCGAAATATATCAACAATTCTTGATTGAACCGAGGACACACAAATGACGAACGATTCGGAGATGTCGCAGCTCGTGCGGCAGAAGTACGGCGAAGCCGCCCGCCGGGTGCTCGACACCGTGAAGCAGTCCGACGCCAATGCCGGGGCATGCTGCGCGCCGGCGCCCGGCACCATCAACTCGTGCTGTGGCGGCTCCGCATTCGATGGGCAGGTCGACCCGATCACATCGAACCTGTACATCAATGGTGAGAGCGACCAACTGCCCGAGGCCGCACTCCTCGCCTCGCTCGGCTGCGGCAACCCCACCTTTCTCGCGGATCTGAAGCCGGGCGAAACGGTCCTCGATCTTGGCTCCGGTGGCGGAATCGACGTCCTCCTCTCCGCCCGTCGTGTGGGTCCGACGGGGCACGCGTACGGCGTCGACATGACCGACAGCATGCTCGAGCTGGCACGCCGAAATCAGCGCGATGCGGGCATCGAGAATGTCGAGTTCCTCAAGGGAGAGATCGAGGCGATCCCTCTGCCCGACAATTCAGTCGACGTCATCATCAGCAACTGCGTCATCAATCTTTCCGGTGACAAGCGCCGCGTTCTCGCAGAGGCATTTCGCGTTCTGAAGCCGGGCGGCCGCTTTGCGGTGAGCGACGTCGTTGTACGAGGTCATGTGCCGGAGAATATCCGAAAAAGCATGGAGCTCTGGGTGGGCTGTGTTGCCGGCGCGCTCGAGGAGTCGGAGTTCGAGCAGCTGCTCACCGACGCAGGCTTCGTGGAGTCCAGCTTCGAGCCCACGCGATTCTACTCCGCCGAAGACGCGACGACCTTTCTGGCATCGTCCGGACTCGACACGAACGGGCTCGCGCAGGAAATCGACGGAAAGTTCATGAGCGCTTTCGTTCGCGCTACGAAGCCGGATACGAATGCCATTCCAACCGCGAAAGTTTGCTGTGGCCCGGAATGCTGCCCATGAGCTCGACCGCTCCGATGTCGCCGGCTACCAGGACATAATCATGTCCCCCAATGTCGCGTCCGCGGATGCCACGCTTCGCCCGGCGACCGATGCCGATCTCCCCGCGGTAAAAGAGCTGCTGGCAGCGTCCGGCCTCCCTACCGCCGGTGTCACCGAAGCGATCGGCGGATTCGTGGTGGCCGAGAGCAGCCACCGCATCGTTGGCGTCGTTGGACTGGAGCTCTGTGGTGAAAACGCGCTGTTACGCTCGACTGCGGTTGCGTCCGACTGGTCCGGACGAGGGCTCGGCCGTCGACTCGTCGAACAGATCATAGCGGACGCGAAGTCGCGCGGACTCGATTCGCTCTACCTGCTGACGACGACGGCCGAGCGGTACTTCCCGAGCTTCGGCTTTGTTCGGACGACGCGTGAGCACGTCCCGCAGGCGATGCGCAAAACGACGGAGTTCGTGAGCGCGTGCCCGGCATCCGCCACGGTAATGCATCTCTCACTCCGCGCGTTGAGTGTCCTTTTCCTCTGCACCGGCAACTCGGCACGAAGTCAGATCGCCGAGGCATTGCTCTCGACACGCGGCAAGGGGCGATTCCGGGTGGGGAGCGCCGGCGTTCGCCCCGCTCCGGCCGTGAACCCATTCGCGCTGGAAGCACTGCGGGAGCGCGGCATCGATTGGACCGGTCACGCGCCAAAGACCATCGATGCCATCGAGCACGAGCACTGGGACTTCGTCATCACGGTATGCGACAACGCGAAGGAGAGTTGCCCCATCTTCCCGGGCCAGCCGGTGTTCGCACATTGGGGAATGCACGATCCGGCGGAAGTCAGTGGAGAGGATTTCGAGAAGCGGGAGGCTTTTCGCCTGACCACGTTGCTTCTCGCACGGCGCATCGACCTGCTGCTCGCGCTCCCACTCGAGACTCTCGAACGTCGCGCTCAGGAAACGCGACTCGGCGCAATCGGTGCCCCGCGGACCGAAGCTCAGGATGCAGCAAAGCCCGATGCATAGGTTCGTACGCCGCCACCCAGTCGAATAAATGCGTAGTCGGTTTTCACTCGGACGACGCGCTCATGCCGAGGCAGTGGGGACGTTCCTGCTGGTGCTCGTGGGACCGGGTGCAGTGATGGTCAACGGGGCCACACATGGCGCCGTGACGAATCCAGGCATCGCACTGGCCTTTGCCTTCGTGGTCACGGCCGTGATCCTCGAGTTCGGACATCTCTCCGGCGCGCACATCAATCCCGCGGTGACGATCGCGTTCGTCACGGTGCGACGCTTTCCTTTGAGGGAGGCACCCGTCTACGTCGCCGCGCAATGCGCCGGCGCGATTGCCGCTTCGGAGATCCTGGAATCGATCCTCGGCCCCGCGGGAAATTTCGGAGTCACGACTCCGGCGTACGGTCTCGGAATCGGCGCCGGTACCGCATTTCTACTCGAATGGTTGATGTCTTTCGCGCTCATGCTCGTGATCATCGCCGCAGCGACGGATGCCCGGGTCGCGCACGGTTTTGCCGCCGCCGCGATAGGACTCACGGTCGGAGTATGTGCGCTGGTCGGCGGGCCGCTCACTGGCGCGTCCATGAATCCCGCGCGTTCGCTGGGCCCTGCGGTCGCCAGCGGCGATTGGGTCGCTCACTGGGTGTACTGGATCGCGCCGCTTTCAGCGATGATCGTTGCTGCACGGTTGTTCGTGTGGCTCCGCGGCTCTGCACTCGAGCCTGGGCAAGAAGCCGCGATGGGATCGGAGGGACCGATCGACGTCTCGCCGCCGTCACGG
>JBDTXL010000508.1:0-2543 GCA_040006195.1 Gemmatimonadota bacterium
TCATCGGCTCGCTCAGCGCCTTGCTGAACGCCTCTGCAGTCGCGAATCGATCGGCCGGAATCTTCGAGAGCGCCTTGTGCACCGCGTATTCGACGTTCGCCGGAACTGATGGCCGGCGCGCACCGAGTCGCTCGGGCTCCTTCGTCACCACTGCCGCGATCACCGCCTGCACAGACGGCCCCGTGTGCGGCGGCTCGCCGACGAGCATCTCGTAGAGGAGGCAGCCCAGCGAATACACATCCGCGCGCGCATCGAGTGTGCGCTCGCCTGTGGCCTGCTCGGGGCTCATGTAGCTCGGCGTGCCGAGCGAAAGTCCGGTCTCCGTCATGCGGCTCGCGCCGGCCTGCGTGACCGCGAGCGAGATGCCGAAGTCGGCGACGAGGGCTTGCCCGTCCTGGAGCAGGATGTTCTCGGGCTTGATGTCGCGATGGATGACGCCGTGCCGATGCGCGTAGTCGAGCGCGGACGCGACTTCCTTGGCGAGGCGCACGGCCTCGTCGACGGGCAGCTCGCGCTCGCGCTTGAGCCGATCGCGAAGGCTCTCGCCGTCGACGAAAGGCATGACGTAGAACAGGAAGCCGTCCGCCTGTCCCGAATCGAAGAGCGGGAGGATGTGCGAGTGCTGGAGCGCCGCCGTCGTCTTGATCTCCGCCAGAAAGCGCTCGGCGCCGATAACAGCGGCGAGCTCGGGGCGGAGCACTTTGACCGCGACTTTGCGATCGTGCTTGAGATCGTGCGCGAGATATACCGTCGCCATTCCGCCGGCGCCAAGCTCGCGCTCGAGCCGGTACCGATCGACGAGCGCTTCGGCGAGACGTGGCGGAATGTCGTTCATGAGGTTCGCAGGGGAGGGAGGCTCTGGGTCGCGCTCGTACAAGGTGGCATCTGTGGCACAGCTACACCAGCACGGAAACGCATTGGGCGTGCTCGACAACGGGATCGATCGTCCTGTGTGAACGGTCCTCGTTGGACATTCGGGAATGGGGGAGGAATGAGGAGACGGGTTGTCGAGGCGCTGGTCGGAGTCACCGGATTGGTGGGGCTGCTGGTCTCGCTTTCCGCGCGGGCGTCGGCGCAGCGCGCGCCGGTGGATGCGCGTGTGCGGGCACAGATCGATCTCGATCTCGAGCACGAGATGCGGGTGCCGCGCACCGACTCGCATTACTCGGCGGCATTGCCGGCGCTGTTCCCCTTCTATCACGACAGCGTGCTGCTCAATCGCGAGCGCTCGCGTGCGGTGCCGGGGATGACGTACACGTGGGGGGTGTATCGGCCACCCAAGACGGGAGACATTCTGTTCACGACGCTCGCCGGCGATGCGAAGGAGCGGATCACGACGCTCGTGACGCCGTCGGACTGGTGGAGGCTGGCGTCGGTGCTGTCGTGGCAACCGGCGAGCGACGATGATGCGATCGCGGGGTGCGGCGAGTTGATCTCGTACGTCGGGCCACGGAGGAGCGCGTCGATACGGCCTCTCGCGTATCTCGGCACGCAGAGCCTGAAACGCGTGGAGAAGCCGCTCCGGGAATCGCTGAAAAAGAGCGAGCTCCGACCGCCGGTCGTAGCGCGTGTGGATGGCGGCGTGCGGTATCGCGTCGAGTTGTGGGCAATCGAATCGGGACGGCTCGCGAAATACCACTGCGAGATTGGGAGGTCGGCGCCCATGCTCGTGGCGACGGACTCGCTGGACGGGCGAGGCTTTTTTTCGAACAGTCCCGAGTGACGCGCTACTCGTGCGCGCGCATTCCCCGAGGCGTGGTCCACAGCTGATTGGTTCGATCGATATCCGGAAACCAGCTATCCGGATCGATCTCGACTCTCATAACCGGTGAGCCGCGCGGTACTCGCGCGACGTAGTTGCGCGCGCCCGTGAGCCACACGCTGGCCGGAATGTGGACGCGTTCGGTCTTTCCATCCGCGCGCGAGACCGCGAGCTCGACGGGCATCGGCGCCAGGCCGCGATCCTCGATCGTGATCGCGACGGACGTACCCTCGTTCTTCACGCTCGCGATCGCCTGATCGAGGTGCCACGGCTCGTAGAACCACGAGCTCCAGAACCAGCTCAGATCCCGCTTCGAGACATCCTCGATCGTGTTGAAGAAATCGTACGGATATGGATGGCGCCCGGTCCATCTGCGTCCGTACTCGCGGAGTGCGCGGTGAAAGATCTCTTCGCCGAGGACGCCGCGGAGCGCCGAGAGAATCTGCGCGGTCTTGTCGTAGTACATCACGTTGTAGAGATCCGCAGGGAAGAGATCGCCTGGCGTCATCAGGATCTGGTCCTGCCCCGCGAGAGCGCGTCGGATGTAGAGTGCGCGCTGCCCGGGCTCCTGGTCCGCGATTCGTCCTCCCTTCCGCGGCTCGCCGTAGAGCTGACGCATCCCCTGCGCGGCATCGAACTGCGTGAAGCCCTCGTCCATCCACGGGAAGCGCGTCTCGCTCGAGCCCACCTGCATCGGGAACCACATATGCCCCGTCTCGTGCATCAGGTCGCCCGCGAGCGAGAGCGTGTCGGCCCACGGCTGCATGAAGGTCATGCGCGG
>JBDTXL010000509.1:0-2703 GCA_040006195.1 Gemmatimonadota bacterium
CCGCGAACGGGCAGTCCGCGTCGGGCTTCTCCGAGATGATCGACAAGATGCGCCAGCTCGCGAAGGAGCAGGGCTCGCTCAACGGACAGTCGGCGTCGCTCATGCCCGGTGCGGGCGGCAAGCCCGGCGGTGAGGGGAGCGAGCAGGCGCGCTCGCTCGCGAAGTCGCAGCGCGGGCTCGCGCAGAAGATGGATGAAGCCGGTGCCGGCGAGGCGCGCGCCGCGCAGATGGCGAAGGAAATGCGCGAGATCGCATCGCAGCTCGAGACCGGACGTGTCGACGCTTCGCTGCTCGACCGGCAGCAGAAGCTCTTTCACCGCCTGCTCGACGCGGGGCTCACGCTGCAGAAGGATGAGCGCGAGGACAACGGCAAGCGCGAAGCGGAGTCGGCGATCAATCCGGCGATCGCCGAGCCGGCGAACACGAACGCAACGGGTCGCGCAGCGCTCAAGTATCCCGAGCCCACGTGGAGCGAGCTCCGCGGACTTTCGGCGGAGGAGCGTCAGTCGGTGATGGAGTATTTCAAGCGGATCAATGCGGAGCCGTAACGCCGCGCTGGTGTTGGTGAGCGCGCTCGTGCTCGCGACCGGCGCTCGGGCGCAGAGCGCCGATCCGTACTCGCGCGCCGAGGTGTTCGAGGGGAAATCCCAGTTCGCCGAAGCCGCCGCCGCGTACACCGAGGCGCTCGCGCGCGATCCCGCGGCGCTCCCGGCGTTGCTCGGACTCGAGCGCATGGATGCGCAGCTCGGGCATCTGGATCATTTCCTTCCCGTCCTCGAGCGCGCGATAGCCACGAAGCCGCGGCTCGCGCCGCTCCGCGAGGCGCAGCTCCGCACCCTGCGAACGCTCGGCAGGCGCGCCGAGATGTACGACGCTTTCGAGCGCTGGCGCCGCGATGCGCCGGGCGATGCGACTCCCGCGCGCGAATATTCGCGACTCCTCATCGCCGACGGTGATGTGCGCGGCGCAGACAGCGTGCTCCGGCAGGCGCAGAAGGATGTCGGCACTGGGCGCGGCTTCGAGTACGAGCTCGCGCAGCTCAGAGCGGCGATGGGCATGTGGGATCTCGCAGCGGAGTCGTGGCGCGAAGCGGTCGAGTCGAACGCGTATCTCGATCAGGCCGCGACCTTCTCGCTGGTGGGCGCGCCGGCATCCGCGCGGCCGGCGATCGTGAAGTCATTCGCCGCATCGCCGGTCACCGTGCCAGCGCGCCGCGTGCTCGCGTCGCTGCAGCTGATGTGGGGAACGCCGCGCGACGGCTGGGAATCGCTTCGCGTGCTGCCATCCGACAGCGCCGCAGTCGTCGCGTGGAGCGAGTTCGCGACGAAGGCGGAGGAGGTCGAGGCGTGGCTCGTCGCGCGCGATGCGCTTGCGGCCGCGCAACACGCGAGTCCGGAGCCGCGTGCGCTCGCGCGCGCGGCCTACGACGCGCTCCGCGGCGGCGACGCGACCGGCTCGCTCTTTCTCGCGCAGCTCGGTGAGCGCACCCTCGACTCGGCGACCGCGGCGGCGACCATCGTTCCCGTGCATCTTCGCGCGCTGAGCCAGACCGGACGCGTGGCCGAAGCATCGACAATCATGGGCGCGTACTCGCGGTTCATTCGACCCGCGGACAAAGCCCCGCTCGATCGCGTGCTCGCATGGGGATGGATCCGCGCCGGCGACATCACCAAGGCGCGCGAGCTTCTCGCGAATTCCGATTCCGGCGATGCCGACGCGCTCGGATGGCTTGCGCTCTACGACGGCAATCTCGCCGCTGCGAGGAAGTCGCTGCGACCAGAGGTCGAGTCCACGCCCGAGGCGATCGCCGCGCTCGCGTTGCTCGCGCGCACGCGTGCGGATACCGCGCCGGTGACTGGGCGCGCGTTCCTCGCCCTCGCGCGCGGCGACACCGCGGGCGCCGCAGCCGGCTTCGAGAAAGCCGCGCTCGAGCTCGGCGACGCGGCGCCGCTTCTTCTCGCAACGGCCGCGCGCCTCTACGCATCGCACCGCAGCGAGGCGCAGGCGATCGCGCTCTGGAGCGCGATCGTCGAGAAATCGAGCGACTCCCCCGAAGCGCCCGAGGCGGAGCTCGACTGGGCGCGCGCGCTGCGCCACGGCGGACAGAACCAGGTCGCGGTCGAGCACCTCGAGCACCTCATCCTCACCTATCCGCAGAGCGCGCTCCTGCCGCAGGCGCGCCGCGAGCTGGAGCAGTCGCGAAACGGTATCACGCCGCAGAGCTGAGCAGCGTCCGGATGTTAACTTTCCGCATGCGTTACTGGAGAGCTTTCGTCGTCCTGCTGCTGTGCTTTCCGGTCGCTCTGCGAGCGCAGCATCTGCTCGTCCCGATGGACGATCAACAGGGCAATCACCTCAAGGCGTACGGGCTCACCTACGCCGCGCTCCTCGCGGGTGGCAAGGCGGAGTGGCTGCTCAATTATCGCGGCGGTGCCTTCCTCCTTCCCGACACTCCCGAGATTCGCCGCCGCGCCGGACTCGACGGCGTCTCGTTCGATCCGCTCGACGATGGTGCGCTCAACCAGATTCGCGGCGTGATGGCGAATGGCAACATGGACGCCGTGCCGCTCGAGAAGGCGCCGAAGATCGCGATTTACACCGCGCCCTACTCGCCGCCGTGGGATGACGCAGTCACGCTCGCGCTCAAATACGCGGGCATTCCCTACACGCCGGTGTGGGACGATCAGGTCGAGCACGGCGAGC
>JBDTXL010000510.1:0-5593 GCA_040006195.1 Gemmatimonadota bacterium
TGAACTTCTGCCCTTCCTTCTCGAGCAGCGCCTCGATCGACCAGTACTCGACCGGGTTGAACGCGCGGATATCGCGCTCGCGTTCGACGATGAGCCTGAGCGCGACCGTCTGCACCCGTCCCGCGGACAATCCCTTTCGAACCGTCTTCCATAGTAGCGGGCTCGCCTTGTAGCCGACGAGACGGTCGAGCACTCGTCGCGCCTGCTGCGCGTGCACCTTCTTCTCGTCGATGACGCCCGCGTTCGCGATCGCGGCGTGCACCGCATCGCTCGTGATTTCGTGGAAGAGCACGCGCTCTGGTGCGGGCGCGCCCTTCTGCTTGATCGTCTCGGCCACGTGCCACGCGATCGCCTCGCCCTCGCGATCAGGATCGGTCGCGATATAGACGTGGGATGCGACGCGCGCCGCTCCGCGCAGCTCGGCGAGCGTCTTCTCCTTGCCGGGAACCGGCACGTACTTGGGCGCGAAGCCGTGCTCGATGTCGATGCCGAGCCCCTTTTCGGGAAGATCGCGGACGTGACCGACCGTCGCGCGAACCCGATACTCGGAGCCCAGATACTTGCCGATCGTCTTCGCCTTCGCGGGGGACTCGACGATCACGAGCGACTTTCCCGCCATTCCAGGAACGTCGAGCTCCGGAATGTCATTGCGCGAGGACTTCTTTTTCGCGGGCGCGCGCTTCCGCGCTGCCGCAGGAGAGGCCGCCGCTGCGCTGATCGCCTTCTTCGCGCGCGGCTTCTTCGTTACGAGCGCAATCGCACCGCCCTCGGACTCAGGCGCCCCAACGATGTCCCGTGGATCTGCCTTCGCCGGTTTGGCGCGCTTCGCCGTTGCCGACTTTGCCTTCTTCTTCGTTGCCATTTATCAGTGCACCGTCACATTGTCGCCGTTGAGGCCATCATCGAGATAGCCCACGCCTTCCATGAGTGCTCGTATGTCGTCGATTGCGATGCGTCCGTCAATCTGCTGAAGCGCTCGCTCGATCAGCTGCTCCAGCTCGGCCGCGGACAGCAAGCCCGAGCCGCTCAGGGAAATGAGGTGCCCCCATGCGTCTGGTGCAAAGCGTCCCCGCTCGTGCGGTCCGAGCACTCGGAATGTCATACCGCCTCCCAAAGGCCAGCTGCACACTATCAACGATTGCCGCAGGCCATCGCCACAAAATCACCGCGAATCGTATCCAATCGCGGAATATATTAAAAACAAAGGACTTAGCTCGTTCGTTCCCCTGCCACTTCGGCAAGGTAGTGAGGCTGTCAAGTCAGGGCAAGACGGACTATTGTAGCTATAAGATGTTGTGATTTAACGACTTCGACATCTATGACATGATCCGCCTCGAGATATCCCGCTTCTCGTTCGGCCAGCAGCTTTTGCAGCGTCTCCAAAGGGTCGTCCGTCTGCAACAGCGGTCGAATCCTGCGTCCACGCAAGATTCTCCCGATCGCGACCTCCGCTTTGACTCTGAGGTAAATCATACGCGCGGGAGGGCGTAAAAGTGCCGTCGCGCCAGGAATAGTAGTCCAGCCGCCTCCCGGCGCGAGGATCATCCCACTGGACTTCGAGAGCTCCACCGTGAGCGCCAACTCGCGCGCCCGGAAGCCGGCCTCCCCGGATTCCGAGAAGAGCTGCGCGATCGATTTCCCTTCGCGGCGCTCGATCTCCGAATCGAAATCCAGAAATGGGCGGCCGAGCCGGCGGGCAACCCGGCGGCCGACCGTCGACTTTCCCGAGCCGGGGAGCCCCACGAGAATGACGTGGGGACTGCTGCTACTCGGCTCTGTCTTGGATTCGTCCGGCAATGTGCGCGACGTATGCGTCGTGATTTCTTCTAGTTTCGTTCACGGAGTCACCGCCGAACTTCTCGAGCATCGCCTGCGCGACGACGAAGCACACCATCGCCTCCGCGATCACCCCGAGCGCCGGCACCGCGGTCACATCGCTCCGCTCGGCCGTGGCCGCTGCTGGCGACGAGGTGGAGAAGTCGACGGTTCCAAGCGGGCGCATAAGCGTGGAAATGGGCTTCATTCCGACGCGCACGACGAGCTGCTCGCCCGTCGTAATCCCGCCCTCGAGACCTCCCGCGCGATTGGTGCGCCGCTTCACGTTGCCGGTGCGCGCGCGATTCGCGTGGAGCTCGATCTCATCATGCACGTCGGAGCCGCGTATGCGTGACGACTCGAAGCCGATGCCGATCTCGACGCCCTTCACCGCGGGGATCGACATGATCGCTGCGGCGAGGCGACCGTCGAGCTTCCGGTCCCATGACACGTGCGAGCCGAGTCCAACTGGCAGTCCGTCGCAGATGACCTCGACGATTCCTCCCAGCGTATTCCCCTCCTTCTTCGCCGCATCGATGCGCTCGATCATCTTCTGCTCCGCGGCAGCGTCGAGCGTGCGCAGCGGCGAGGAGTCGACGACAGCGTTGAGATCAGCAGCGGAGGGAAAGTCAGCGGGGCGTGCGGCGTCTATGCCGCCGAGGTGCGTGAGGTGGCTGCCGGCGGTGATGCCGAAGTCGCGGAGAAATCTCCGGCAGATCGCGCCGGCGGCGACGCGCGCCGTCGTCTCGCGCGCGGATGCACGCTCGAGGATGTCGCGCGCATCATCGCGATCGTATTTGAAGACTCCCGAGAGGTCGGCATGACCGGGGCGCGGGCGCGTGACGGCGCGTTTGCGCGGCGCCGGATCGCCCTCGTGCGGTGCCGAGTCCATGATTTCGGTCCAGCTCTTCCAGTCGCGATTGGGGATGAGCATCGCAATCGGCGAGCCGATCGTCTCGCCGGCACGCACGCCGGAGAGAAACTGCACGGCGTCCTGCTCGATCTGCATGCGCCGCCCGCGGCCGTAGCCCTGCTGCCGGCGGACGAGGTCGACATCGACATCCGCGGCGAGGAGCGCGAGGCCGGCCGGCATCCCCTCGAGAATCGAGACGAGTGCTAGCCCGTGTGATTCGCCGGCAGTGGTGAAGCGAAGCATGTGGTGAGCTGGAGGAAGCGACTTTTGCGACGACGCGTATAGATAAAGTACGACCGCCCGTCGCAGATCGCGACGGGCGGTCGAACAAGCTTACTACGCGTGCGAGATCAGGAGCAGGCTGACAACTGCCCTGCGGTCACCGTGACGATCACGACACCGTGTGCCGTTGCACCGACGAGAACCACGTTGCCGCCGCCGATCGGAGCAGACTTGATCGGACCGATCACGGGATCGCGAGTCGGGACGACGAGGCAGCGTGCGTAGAAGTTCGTGTTGTATACCTCGACCTGCGGCTGCTTGGAGGCTGCGAAGAAGAGGTGCGTTCCGAGCGACGGCCCAGGAGCAGGGACGCCGGCGTTCTGCGGGTGGAAGTCGATTCCCGCGTTGCCGGACGAGGTCTGCAGCAGACCCTGGAGGCGCAACGAGTTGTCGAATAGATACGTGGAGTCGGCGCGGACACCGGCCAGCTCACCATCGAAGTTGATCGCCACACCGGAAACGGGAGTCGAGGTGTTCGCGATGAAATCGGTGACGAGGAAGGATCCGGAGACACCGTTGTCGATCACTGGAACCGGAAGCACGTGCCCGACGCCGAACTTGTCGACGAACGAGGTAGTGAAGCCGCTCGTGACATCGTAGAGCATTGCGCGGCTGTTCGGCTGCGTGCCCGTACCACCTGCAGCTCCGCCCTCACCGAGCACCGCGCGCCGGAAGTTTCCGGAATTGCGCGTGTACGTGGTGTCGCGGAATCCAAGCAGAGGCACCTTCACCACGATCGAGTAGTACGCGGTGTCCGTCGGCGAATCAACGAACTGCTGACGGAAGGGAACGATCGCGCCGGTCGTACCGACACCCTGCGCCGCGATTCGCTGGACCTGGAGCGTGTCCTTCGTGTCCGCGGACTGCCCCATCGCCTGCTCGAAGAAGAAGTGCGACTGGTGCGTCTGGAGATTTTCCCAGCGTACGGTTCCGTCGTTCACGAACGGAGTCGACTGGCCAGCGGTAGGCGTGGTCGTGTAGACGAGCACCACGTTGCCGCATGGCGTGCCGGGGGTAACCGCTCCCTGGCAGGTCGCCGCGAGATACTGCGGACGATCCGAGAAGAAGTAGTCGGTGATCGTTTCCGTGAGCAGCCCGTTCGACCCGGTGGTCGAGGTGACGGACTGTGCGAGCAGAACCGGAAGCGGGTAGCGATAGACTTCCCGCTGCGAATTCGTGTTGACGTAGCTGATCAGCGTACCGCCGGAGTTCGCCACGAGCAGCGTGTCGCCCATGGTGCCGTCGCGATCGCGCGGCCAGGCCGCGATACCCCACGGACGCGAACCCACCTGAATCGGCGTGTGGAACGTCGAGTCGTTCAGGTTGAACACGTCGAGCTCGTTCCGCTCGATGTTGCTCAGGTAGATGCTGTTGGTGGGCGGGTGATAGAGTGCGTCCGCCACGAGACCACCGGCCGCGAGCGGCGTGGTGAGCCCCGCTACCACTACTACTGTATCCGTGCGAATCACACCGCCGTTTCCAACCGGCTTGCGTGCATAGTCGCGGGTGTTCGCATTGCGTGCGAACGCCTGGACCTGCAGCGAGGTCGGGAAGGACGTGACTGGGAGATTCATTCTGAACGTGTGTACCACCGAGCTGGTGTTCGCGGGGACCGCCACCGAGTCCGCCGAGAAGAACGGCGTGCCGCTGGGCAGATTGCGAACCTCGTAACCGACCCAGGTGACACCTGAGCGGTCGCGCGCCTCGACGTGTATCGTGTCGCGGCTCTCGATGCGTGAAGGAATGGAGAAGTCGACGATCGGGATCGTGTTGGTCGGCACCACGTTGGTGACGAACAGCGAGACCGGATTGCCGAGCGTCTGGCGGCCGAGCGAGTCGATCATGAACGGCGTGATCGTGAGCGTGCCCGAGCTCGCACCGACGAGACTCAACGCCGTGTCGAGTGCGATCGAGTCGAGCAACGGGCTCGAGAAGACCACGGAGTCGCGGAACGGCGTCGCGAAGACACCACTGGCGATGTAGCCGAGCGCCTTGACCTTCGACGCGGACTTGCCGCTGATCGCGACGGCGAGCGAGAAGCCGACGACGGCGGTGTCGGTGCTATGCGGGTTCGTGACGATGACCGCGGCAGCGCCGCCGCCACCGGACGTGATCACGAGCGTATCGGGGTGGGCGGCGTTATGCGCGCCGTCCATCGCGGTCGCTACTACTGTGATCTGCGTTCCGGTCGGAATCGTCGACGGGATCGAGAGCGTGTACGGAATGTCGACCGACGTCACGGCGCTGGTGAACGTCGTGTCGAAGCCGCCCGCGAGTCCTGGCGCAGTGACGCGGGCGTGGACCGTGAGGAGGCCGAGATTGTCGGACGCGTGGGTAGTGAACGCGATGGCGGAGTCGGTGGACGACGTCTGCGTCAGCGTGACCACTGGCCGCCCGGTGTCGCAGGTGGCGCAGGTGGATCCACTTCCCTCACCGCACGCGCCAATGACGGCGACGACGGCCAGACCGAAGGCGGCCGCTGCGAGGCGGCGCGCCGGGGAGAGTCGTGCGGAGTTGGGATTCATATGATCAGGTCTCAGCGGATTAACGGTCGCTACCGGGAGCGCCGAGCTTCTCGCCTTC
>JBDTXL010000511.1:0-2400 GCA_040006195.1 Gemmatimonadota bacterium
GCGGCGGCGGCAAGTCGACCTTCACCATCGAGACCCTCTACAAGGCCGCCGCGCGGCGGCTGCACAACGCCTCCGACGCGCCGGCCGCGCACGAGCGGATCGAGGGGCTGGAGAACTTCGACAAGGTCATCGACATCGACCAGAGCCCGATCGGGCGCACGCCGCGCTCGAATCCGGCGACGTATACAGGACTCTTCACGCCCATCCGCGAGCTGTTCGCCGAGCTGCCCGATGCGAAGATCCGCGGCTACGGGCCGGGCCGGTTCTCGTTCAACGTGAAGGGCGGCCGCTGCGAGGCATGCCAGGGCGATGGGCTCGTGAAGATCGAGATGCACTTTCTCCCCGACGTCTACGTGTCGTGCGAGGTGTGCAAGGGAAAGCGCTACAATCGGGAAACGCTCGAAGTCCGCTTCCGCGGCGCGAGCATCGCGGACGTGCTCGACATGACCGTCGAGGACGCCTGTTCCTTCTTCGAGAATCAGCCGCGCATTCGCCAGAAGCTCGAGACGCTGCTCGACGTCGGCCTCGGCTACGTGCATTTGGGACAGAGTGCGACGACGCTTTCGGGCGGCGAGGCGCAGCGCGTCAAGCTCGCGACCGAGCTCTCGAAGCGCGACACGGGACGCACCTTCTACATTCTCGATGAGCCGACCACGGGCTTGCACTTCGAGGACGTGCGGTTGCTCCTGGACGTGCTGCACCGTCTCGTGGAGAAGGGGAACACCGTACTCGTCATCGAGCACAATCTCGACGTGATCAAGACGGCAGACTGGATCATCGACCTCGGACCCGAGGGCGGCGCGCGCGGCGGCAACATCGTGGCCGAGGGGACGCCGGAGGATGTCGCGCAGGCGACGGGCTCGCACACGGGCCATTATCTGCGTCCGCTGCTCGCGCGCCCGTCCCGCCAGAAGGCGGGATAGCTCATGGTCTCACTCCTCGACATCATCGGCCCAGTGATGGTCGGCCCGTCGTCCTCACACACGGCGGGCGCGTGCCGAATAGGGCTGCTCGTGCGCGGGCTCGTCGGTGGCACGCCGGAGAAGGCGCGCATCGAGCTGCATGGCTCTTTCGCGCGCACGGGCGAGGGTCACGGTACCGACAAGGCGCTCGCCGGCGGGCTGCTCGGCTTTCGGCCCGACGATGAGCGGCTGCGCGATGCGCTCGACATCATGGAGCGAGAGGGGCTCGACTACCAGTTCGAGAAGACGACGATCTCCGACGATGCGCATCCGAACACCTGTCGCCTCACGGTCGAGCGCGCGGGACAGATCGCGACGGTGATCGGCTCGTCGCTCGGCGCCGGCCGCATTCGCCTCAGCGAAATCGACGGCTATCCGGTGGAGCTCACCGGCACGCTGCCGACGATCGTGCTCGTCGCCGCGGATCAGAAGGGCTCGGTCGCGCGCATCGCGGGGATTCTGGCCGAGCAGAGTGTGAATCTCGCGACGATGCGGCTGTCGCGGATCGAGCGCGGCGGCGACGCGTTCATGACCATCGAGTGTGATGAGCCGCCGGGCGACAGCGCGCGCGCGGCGATCGAGCGTCTCGACTGGGTGAAGTGGGTGCGCACGCTCGACAAGGTGGGGGGCTAGGTCATGTACAAGTCACTGGCAGATGCGATACGCGATGCGGAAGCGAGTGGGCGCACGCTCTCCGCGACCGCGCTCGCGCTGGAGTCGAAGGATCAGGGGCGCACCGTCGAGGACATCAGGAGCGCGCTTCGTCGCGCGCTCGAGGTGATGCGGGGCGCGGTCGAGCGCGGGCTCGAGGGCGACCTGCGCTCGGCCTCCGGGCTCGTCGGCGGCGACGCGCTGCTCGTTGCGAAGTCGAGCGCGGGGCCGATGTCGAATACGCTCTTCAGCGATGTGCTCGCGCGCGCGCTCGCGGTGCAGGAAGTGAATGCCGCGATGGGCGTGATCGTCGCCGCGCCCACGGCCGGCGGCGCAGGTGTGCTCCCCGCGGTGCTCACCGGGCTCGCGCGCAATCGCGGGATCGGCGACGAGGCCGTCATCGATGCGCTCGCGACCGCGGGGCTGATCGGCGCGGTGGTGGCGGAGCGCGCGTCGCTCTCGGGGGCGGAGGGGGGATGCCAGGCGGAGACCGGCGCTGCCGCGGGGATGGCCGCGGGCGCTGCCACCGAGATGCTCGGCGGCACGCCCACGCAGGTCGGGCACGCCGTGTCCCTCACCATGCAGGGAACGCTCGGTCTCGTCTGCGATCCGCTCGGCGGGCTGGTCGAGCTTCCGTGTGTCTTCCGGAACGCGACCGGCTCCGCGCTCGCGCTGGCCGGGATCGAGATGGCGCTCGCGGGGATCACCTTCGCCATTCCCGTGGACGAAGTGATCGATGTGATGGGCGAGATCGGCCGCAACATGGACGTGCGCTACCGCGAGACGG
>JBDTXL010000512.1:0-3222 GCA_040006195.1 Gemmatimonadota bacterium
ACCGTGACGACGCTCGGCATCGTGCAGCATGCGCAGCGCGAGGCGCACGGGAGCTTCGGCGGCATCGAGCGCGCGCTCGATGAGAGTGTGGCGTGGATGCGCTCGATCAGTGAGGCGGCGACGGAGTCGGGGGCGCTCCTGGCGAGCAACAATGCGCGGCTGGCCGAGCTGGCGCAGGGGACGGAGTCGTTTGCGTCAGCCATGCAGCAGGTGGCCGCGGGATCGCAGGAGCAGAGCGCGGGCGCGCAGGAGATCGCGGCTGCATCCGCGGCGCTCGCGAGCGCGTCAGAGGGGCTGCAGGCGCGCGTGTCGGCCTTTCGCGTGGGCGCAGGCTGATGGCGCGCCCATCGTCGATTCTGCGGTGGCGCGTGCAAGCGGACGAACACTATCGCGCGATTCGCACGCTCAGAAAGGAGCACGCCAGGCAGGAGCGGCGCATATGGCGCGAGCTGCGTCTGCTCGCGCTCGCCGTCTTCGTCTGCATCGCGATCGCGATCATCGTGCGGCGGTGGCGCGAGCTGCATCACGTGCCGATCGCGTATCTGTGGGTGTTCGGCGTGCCGATCGTGGGCGCGGCGATCTTCGCAGCCACGCGGCCGATGGCGATGAAGAAGGCGGTCGAGCAGCAGCTCGCCGACGATCCGAGCACACAGCAGGAGCGTGCGTACACGCTGGATGAGGCAGGCTTTCGCATCGACGGCGAGAGCTTCCACGTGGAGCTCAACTGGGCGCAGCTGATCGTCGTGCGCGAGACGAGCGAGTTCCTGCTCTTCTTCACGCGCAAGTCGGCGTACTATTTGCCGAAGCGCGCAATCCAGTGGCCGGAGAGACTCGAGGGGATTCGCGATCTACTGGTCGAATACATAGGCGACCGCGCAGACGTGCGATAGTTCAGTACTAAGGTTTTTTCAACCGATTGTACTTCGCGAGGATCGCGCGCAGCCGGTCGTGCGGAAGCGCGGTAACGTGAAGATTGTCCGCGCCATCCATCGTGCGCGCCGCCACGAGCGCATTGACGATCGCCTCCTCCACGCACTGCGCCGTCGCCTCGAACAGCGGTGAGATCAGGTCGTTGGAGAGCATCGTCACCGTCGCGATCGAATCGGGGCGGAAGGTGTTGTTGGCAGTCGAAAAGGCTACGAAGATGTCGCCTGAGGTGTTGGCGCCGATGCCTCCGTTCCGGCCGATTCCGAGCGAAGCGCGCTTGGCGATGCGCTTGAGCTGGTGAGGCAGGAGCGGTGCATCGGTGGCGACGACGATGATGATCGAGCCCTGGTCCTTCGTCGCCCCGCGCGGATGGTCACAGCGTCCCCAGCGCTCGCCGCCGGGGAGCGGGTCGCGCGTGTCGTAGCATGGAAGGAGGTCGGGAATCTCCTGCCCTACCGGCGTGCCCGCGATGTGCAGCAGACGGCGCATGCCATAGTTGCACTGGACGAGCACGCCCACGGTGTAGCCTCCATCCGCGGCTGTGAGCTTGCGCGACGCGGTGCCCGTACCGCCTTTGAACTCGCCGCAGATCATGCCCGTGCCGCCGCCGACGTTTCCTTCCGGAACGGGTCCACCGCGCGCGCCATCCAGCGCGGCGAACACGTGCTCCTTCGTGACGTGAAAGCCCGCAACGTCATTGAGCGAGTTGTCGAGCGTCTCGCCCACCACCGGGAGCTCGTAGTCATAGTTGCGACCGTGCGTGATCGACCATTCCAGCGTCGCGTCGCGCACGGTTCCGACGCTGAAGGTGTTGGTGATGAGCACCGGCCCTTCGAGCATGCCGGACTCCTCGATCCAGGTGGTGCCGGTCATCTCGCCGTTGCCGTTGAGCGTGAACCAGCCGGCGAACACCGTGTCGCCGCGCAGATGTCCGCGGGGCATGATCGCCGTGACTCCCGTGCGCACGGGCCCCTTCCCGACCACGCGTTTCCCGCTCCCGTTGATGAGCGTGACCTCGCCGACCTCGACACCAGCGACGTCGGTGATCGCGTTGTACGTGCCGGGCGTGCCGTCGAATGGAACGCCGAGGTCGCGCGCGCGCGGCTGCGACTGGGCGAGCAGCGAGGCGGCGCCGGCGTGGGCGATGACGATGACGCGGATCAGACGACGCAGCATTCGGGAATCCGGAAAAGGGTGGTGAGCGAAGCTACCCCCTCCCGACGCGACTCCTCAAGCCTCCAGCTCCTCCAGGGCATCGTCCAGCGCGCCGAGTAGCGCCCGCACTTCGCGCACCGAGTGATCGCCCATGTGCCCGATGCGGATCGTGCTTCCCGCGAGCGCACCGTACCCCGCGCCTATCTCGAAGCCACGCGCGCGCAGCAGATGCGCGAGACGCGCGGCGTCTCCTTCCACGGCGAGGCACGTGACCGTCGGAGCGCGAAGCGCTTCGCTCGCGAGAATCTTCACACCCCGTCCCCGCCTCGCCGCCTCGCTCACCCATTCGTGCACCGCGCCCGCCATCGCCGCGTGTCGCGCGTATCTCGCCTCGAGCCCCTCGCGCCCGATCGCTGCGAGCTGCGCATCGAGTGCGTAGAGCTGCGGGATCGCCGGCGTCCCCGCAGTCTCGCCCTGTCGCCAGTACTCATCCATCCGCACGACATCGAGATAGACACCGCGATCCGGGAGCGTGCCCGCCCGTGCCATCGCGCGCTCCGAGCACGCGATGAACGACAGCCCGGGTGGCAGCGCGAGCGCCTTCTGCGACGCCGAGAGCACGACGTCCATCCCCGCGCCATCCATCGCGACCTCGACGCCGCCAACCGACGACACCGCATCCACGAGCAGCATCACATCGTCGTGCGCCGCCACCGCTCGTCCGTACGCCCCGATATCCGCGATCACGCCCGTTGTCGTCTCGACATGCACCGCCGTCACGGCATCGTACGCGCCGTGCTCGAGCGCATCGGCCAGTGCCACCGCGCTCACCGTCGTCCCAGCAGGCGCCACGAGCCTCGTCACACTCCGCTCGCACGACTCGGCAATGCGCGCGAACCGCTCCCCGAACGCACCCGACACCAGCGCCAGCACCCGCTCGCGACTCCCGCATCGAATGGCCGACTCCATCATCCCCGTTGCCGCACCGGACGCCACATACACCGGCCGACTCGTCCCGAACAGCCACGGCAGCGTCCCGTACACACGCGCCAGCAGCTCGCGCATCTCCGCGCTCCGATGCGCGATCATCGGCCTCGCCATTTCGCGGAGAATCGCCGGGCGCACCGCCGTGGGCCCGGG
>JBDTXL010000513.1:0-3316 GCA_040006195.1 Gemmatimonadota bacterium
GGCGCCGTGGAGGTTGCCGTGATCGGTGATCGCCAGCGCGGGCTGCTCGAGCTCCAGCGCCCGGCTGATCAGATCGCCGATGCGATTGGCTCCGTCCAGCAGCGAATACTCGGAATGGCAGTGGAGATGGACGAATGACATCGGGCGCCGGAAGGGGCAAAACAAGGCGTCCGCGCGGCTTGGATCACGCTGGACGACGGCTCTCGCGAGGGATCGGCGGAAGGTCGAACACTGGCCCTCGGCCAGTCAACAATTGCCTCGAATAATATGCTGTCGAGGCACCCTTGCCTATCGGTTGTCGAGGCTCGCTTCTACAATTCGGCTGGAACCATACGGACAGTGAAGGATAACATCTGTTTCCGATTTGCCCGCGGGGAGAGACGCGCTCCCGGGCCCCTTTTTTCGTCGAAGGCCATGCGCAAACTCGTGCCCACGCTGGTGTTCGCAAGCACCCTCCTCGTATACGTCGCGGCCTGCTCCGATTCGTCGGGGCCGAACACGCCGTCCGGCTCGTGCAGCGGCACCGCCTTCACACTCGCGTCGCTCCAGGGGCGGACGGTGACGGCGGCTGATCTTCCGTGCTTCACGGTTCCCTCGGACGGCGGCACCTATCTCGTCGTCCCGCAGTTCGCTACCGCCGATGCTCCGGTGACGCCGGTGAGCTTCTCGCTGACCGCGGGAACCGTTGCAGCCGCGACGGGGAATGTGGTGCTCACGTCGAGGCGCGTGCTCCGGGCCACTCCGGGGGCGAGCGCAGATCTCGGGCAGCTTCAGCGGCAGATGGAAGGGATGCTTCGGCGCCGGGAGCGCTCGCTGTCCGCCGTTGCGCGCGCGAGTGCTGCGACGCGCGGCCCGCTCGCCAATCGAGTGCTCGCGGACGTCACTCCGCCGGTGCTCGGCAGCACGCGACCTTTCAAGGTGCGCAACTCGCTTTCGGGTAACGGCATTACGCTCGACACGGCCGTGCTCAAGTACACCGGCACGCATCTGCTCATCTATCAGTCGAAGAACGCGCCCGCGCCTCCGAACGGATTCACGAACGCGCAGATCGCTGCGTTCGGCAACACCTTCGACCTCGATCTCTATACGATCGATGTCGCGACCTTCGGCTCTCCCACGGACATCGATGCGAACGGCCGGGTGATCGTTCTGCTGTCGCCGCTCATCAACAAGCTGTCCGACCGATCGCTGTGCACCACGCAGGGCTACATCGCCGGCTTCTTCGACGCCACCGATCTCCTCCCGAGCGACTTCCCGTCGCAGTCGAATGGCGCAGAGCTCTTCTACTCACTTGTCCCGGATCCGGCCGCGACGTTCAGCTGCGCGCACTCGGTCGATGCCGTCGAGCAGCTCACGCCGTCGACGTTCATTCACGAGTTCCAGCACATGATCTCCTTCGGCCAGCACGCGCTGTTGCGCTCGGGCAGTCAGGAAGACCCGTGGCTCAACGAGGGGCTGAGCCACATCGCCGAGGAGCTCGGATCGCGCTACTACGAGAATCGCTTTCCTCCACCGACGGGGCGCACCGATCCCGATCAGGCGTTCCCCGATTCCTCGCAGGGTTTCATCTCCGGCGACCTGTACAACTCGTATCACTTCATGCTCGACCCCGCCAGCACTGATTCGAACGACAAGGCGTCGGTGAGCAATTGGGGAGGCGGCGACGGCACGCTCGTGCAGCGCGGCGGCGCGTGGCTCTTCCTCCGCTGGCTCGGCGATCAGGAGGACAGCCTCGTGTACGGAAGGCTCGACCAGACTTCCGCCACCGGTCTCGCGAATATCCAGCAGGCGGCTGGAGCGTCGTTCTCGACGCTCTTCGGCGAATTCTCGCTCGCGCTCTACACCGACAGCCTTCCCGGTATTGCGCGGAGCTCGATTCCGTCCGTGTACCGCTTCACGTCGCGGAACCTGCGCGCGCTCTTCGCGAAGCAGGCCCTGCGCAACCCATCGAACTTCCAGTTCACCTTCCCGATCGCGGCGCTCTCGCTCACGGCTGGCTCCACGAGAAGCGAGGCGATGTATCCGGGCTCGATGGACTACTTCGTATTCACCGCGCCATCGAGCGGCAACGACGCGGTGCTGACGTTCAGTCCTTCGAGTGGCTCGTTCGCGAGCTCACTCGGGGCGCAGGTGAGTGTATTCCGCTGTCCGAGCGCGGCGGCATGTCCGCTGTCGGTGCCGTGATCGCGTAGATTCACGAGATGAAGCTCGGACGTGTTCTACGGAGGACGGCGGGCGCACTGACCCTCGCCGTCCTCGCTTTTTTCGCCCTCGTGCCCACGGGGCGCTACCTCGTGCGTGCCGGCTGGTCCGAGGCCGGAATACTCCGGCGCGCGAGGCCTATCGCCGAGATCGTGCGCGATTCCACGACCCGCTCGTCGACGCGGCAGAAGCTCACGCTCGTGATCGCCGCGCGCGCGTTCGCGAGCGACTCGGTGAAGCTCGCCGCGAAGCAGAGCTTCACCTCGTACAGCCACATCGAGCACGACACGCTCGTCGTCGTCCTCTCCGCCGCGTACCGCGACCGGCTGCAGTACAAGACGTGGTGGTTCCCGATCGTCGGCAGTGTGCCCTACAAGGGCTACTTCGATGTGCGAGACGCGAAGCGCGCGGCGGCGGATCTGTCACGCGACGGCTTCGACGCGTATCTGCGACCCGCATCCGCATTCAGCACACTCGGATATCTCAACGATCCGCTGTTGTCGACGACGCTCGACGAGGACAGCGTGTCGCTGGTGAACACGGTAATTCACGAGCTGACACACAACACCTTTTATGCATCGGGGCAGGCGGTGTTCAACGAGTCGTTCGCGAACTTCGTCGGCGCCCACGGCTCCGAGTGGTTCTACTTGGTGCGCGGCGACAGCGCGTCGGTGACGCTCGCGGGGGAGGACTGGGCGCGGCAGAAAATGCTCGGGCGCTTCTGGAGCGCCGTCTACAACAGCGTCGACTCGGCGTTCAGGGCGCATTCGAAGAGCAGGGCCGAGCGTCTCTCGGCGAGGGAGATAGTTTTTGCGGGCGCGCGCACCAGCTTCGCGAGAGAGATCGAGCCCGAACTCCCGGGGTACGACGCGAAAAAACCGATAGCGCTGCATCTCGACAACGCGGCGCTGATGTCGCGCCGCATGTATCGCACGGGACTCGATGACTTCGATGCGATTTACGAACGGGAGGGAGAGCGGCTGCCGGCGGCGATCGCTCGCATCATCGAGATCGCGAAGTCGAAGCCCGGGGATCCGTACGCGGCACTGCGCGCGTACGTGGCGTCAGGGAGCGCCGAAGCGCCCGCGAAGTAGTGCGCGAAGGTCGAGCGGCG
>JBDTXL010000514.1:0-4011 GCA_040006195.1 Gemmatimonadota bacterium
ATCGTCGCGCCATCATACCGAATTGTCACGATCGATTGCCTTTTGCAGCCCCCGGAACGCTCGCGTTCCGGGGGCTGTGTCGTTTCCACCACCTTCCACCCCCACCCACACCGCTAGCGCAGACGCGCTCTCGCCCACAATTTCCCCGTGGCGACGCGAGACGCCTCCGGATCCGCGGACAGGGTTGAGCTCACTCGTTCTCCACAGCTCCACCAAATCACTGCCACCGTGCAGCCGGTTTGCGGGTCTTCGGCGATTCCAGCATGGAGGCCCAATGAACCAACTCCCCCCGTCGCCCAATCTCTCTCACCTCAAGAGGCAGGCGAAGTCGCTCCTGCGCGATGCGCGCGCCGGCGACGCTCCCGCGCTCCAGCGCTTCCTCGACGCACTCCCCGCTGCGCGCGGCGCCGATCTCGTCGCGATCGCGACGCGACCACTCGCGCTCCACGACGCGCACTCCGTACTCGCGCGCGAGTACGGATTCAGATCATGGGCGGAGCTCCGCCGCTACGTCGAGTGGACGCGCGCGAGCGGCGCCGAGCGGGTCGAACAGTGGCTCCGCGCCGTTTATGATGGCGGCCCGCGCATGCGTGGAATGGCGGTGCGCCTTCTGAACGACGAGCCCGCGCTCCTGCACGGTGACACGTGGGTCGCGTGCGCCGTCGGCGATACGAAGGCGATCGTGCGGGCGATCGCCGACGATGCGAGCTGGGCGAATACGGCGGGCGGCCCGCTCCGCATGCCTCCGCTCATCGCGGTGACGCATTCGTCGCTGATCGCCGAACCGGCGCTCGAGCCACAGCTCCTCGATGCGGCCGCGCTTCTGCTTGGCGCCGGAGCCAAAGTGAATGGCAGCTGGTTCGATGCGAGATGGCCCGACCAGCCACAGACGCCCATCTACGGCGCGTCGGGCAGAACGCACAACGTCGCGATGACGACGCTTCTGCTCGAGGCGGGCGCGGATCCCAACGACAACGAATCGCTCTACCACTCGGTCGAGTCGCGCGACTCCGCGTGCATGCGGCTGCTCCTCGACGCCGGCGTTCGTGTGTCGGGCACGAACGCGCTCGCTCACGTACTCGACTACGACAAGCTCCACGACCTGCAGCTTTTGCTCGCGCATGGCGGCGACGTCAACGAGCGTCCACTCGTCCACCACGCAATTCTTCGAGGGCGATCGATCGAGCACATACGCATGCTGCTCGACGCCGGCGCCGACATCCGAAAAGAGAACGAGCACGGCGTGAGCCTCTTTCGCTTCGCGCAGGCGCTCGGCCGCACCGACGTGGTGGAGCTACTGCGCGCGGCCGGCGTCGACGAGCAACTGAGTGAGGAAGACGAGTTCGTAGCAGTGTGCGCACGGGGCGACGAGCGCGCGGCGCGCTCGATTCAGTCTCGCACGCCAAACGTGCTGAACCGGCTCTCGCTCGCGCAACTGCAGGCGCTGCCGGAGCTCGCCGGCAACGGCAACCTCGCCGCGGTGCGCACGATGATGGCCGTCGGTTGGCCGGTCGATGTAAAGGTCGACTGGGACGCGACGGCGCTCAACAAAGCCGTCTTCGTCGGCGACTCGGCGATGGCGGAGCTGCTTCTTGAGAACGGTGCCGACTGGCGCGCGCGCCACGGCTTCGGAGACAACGTCCTGGGTACGCTCTCGTGGGCGTCGCTGGCCGAGGAGATTGATTCGCAGTCTCTGCGCGATTTCGTGGGGTGCGCACGTGCGCTGCTGGCGCACGGAGTTCCGGCGCCGAATGGCGAGGAGTATGCGTTCTCGACCGACGTCACGGCTATCTTCGATGGGTGGCGTGCAGCGCACTCGGCGGCGAGGTAGCGCGGCTTTGAGAGCCCCTATCATCGGTCGAGAGTCGCGATGATGCCGGCTACAGCCCTCGCTACGAACCAGTGGCAGGGGCTGTATCGTTTCGAAGTGTTGTGTGCGCGGGCGCCGAGCAACATCATCCCTGTCCATCGTCCGCTCGTTTCGCCTTCTCGGGATTCATGCCGCTTCCGAAGTACATCGCTGGCGTCGTCTGCGTCTCGGTGCTCGGCGCGCAGGTCATCGCCTCGTCGTCCGGCTCGTCCAATCGGCACGGCTGGTATTGGCCGTTTCTCGCATATCCGATGTACGCGGAGTCGCACGCGCGCAGCGACACGCTCGTCATCCCCGAGCTGCGCGTCGACGCGTGCGCGAAGGGCGCGCCCGGCGCAACGCTCACATCCGATTCGCTGAGCACACCGCACAATCAGCTCGGCGCGCTGCTCATCGCCGCGGCGCGCGCACCAGGAAGCAGCGCCGCGAAGGGTGCCGAGGCGAAGTTGAGTCGAGCGGTCGAGGCGCAGTATCCGGCGCGATTCTGCAGGGCCTCTGCGTGGATCGGCGTCGTGCGCGTTGGCGACACGTCGACGCACCATCTCGATTTGCCGATGCGCGGAGTCGTCACGTGGCCGGTGAACGGGGGAGGTAGCGAGTGACGCTGTTCGAGCGGCTCGATCGCTACTGGTTCGAGCCCGCGCGCGTGCGCGATCTGTCCTGTCTGCGCATCGCCGTTGTTTTCGTTCTCCTGGCCGACACGTTGTGGCCGGGAAATCTCGACCACCATCTGCTGCTCGCGAGATTGCCGAACGGGTGGTTCGTCGCGATTCCGGCGCTCAAGGTGCTGATGCTGCCGTTCGGCTGGGGTGCGCGACCGAGCGCGATGCTGATCGTCGGCATGTGGATCGTGTGCGGCGTTGCGGGGATTAGTGCGCTGATCGGTGCGTACACACGATGGTCGCTCGCGATCTTCGCCGCCGCGAACACGCTGCTGCTCGCGCACTTCTACTCGTATGGGACGATGCGCCACCCGGAGGCGGCGGCGACGATCGTGCTGTGGCTTCTGGTGCTGACGCCGAGCGGCGACGAGCTCTCCGTGGACTCGTTGCGGGCCGGAGTTGATGAGAGCCGAAGGCGCGAGCGCTTCGTGCCGCGAGAAATCGAGGCGATGAGCCGCGATGCGCGCTGGCCATTGCGCCTCGCGCAGTGGCTACTCGTCTGTGTCTATCTCTCGGCCGTGCTGTCGAAGCTCACGGTCGGCGGGGCAGCCTGGCTGAACGGATATACGATGTCGTACTATCTGCTGTTCGACGGTTTCGGGCATGCCGCGCCGCTGAGCGTCGCGCTCGCGCACGTGCACTGGATCGGCGTCGCAGCGGCGGCGACCACGCTCGCCTTCGAGCTGACCTTCGTCGTGTGCGTGCTGTATCCGCGAACGGCTCCAGCGTATCTCGCCATCGGGTCCACGTTGCACACGGGAATCTGGATTCTCATGCGCGCGCCGTTCTTCCAGCTATTGGCGTTGTACGTGGCGTTCGCGGAGCCGTTGCGGGAGCAGCGGAAGTGGGGGGTCGAGAAGGTGCGGCGCGGGAAGCATGAAACGCCGGTGCGGGTGTGGACGCTGGTCTATGACGGATACTGTCCGCTCTGCATCCGCACGATGACGCAGCTCGATGCGCTCGACGGTGCTCGGCGACTGCGGTATGTAGATCTGGAGCGCCAGTCAGCGCTGGCAAAGGCGCTGTTGCCGGGGGTGTCGCCCGAGGAGATGCGGGAGGAGATGGTAGTGGTGACGCCGGCGGAATGCGCGCTCAGGGGATTCTACGCCTTTCGGGAGATCAGCCGTCGACTCCCGGCGCTGTGGCCGCTGGTTCCACTCATGTTCGTGCCGGGGAGCGCGTGGGTAGGCACGCGACTCTACGCCTGGGTGGCGGCGAATCGGGCGCGCCGGTTGTGCGAGGGCGATGCGTGCGCCGTGCACGGCTCTCACGGGGCGGCAACCAGCGCGCGGGGGGTCGGTGCGGTGATTGATTTCGGGGGCAGCGCGTCTTAATCTTGAAGGCTGTCGCCATACCGTTGAGAACGGACGCCATACAGTTTGTGCTCGGCAAGGCAGGGCCAGTAGCTCAGGTGGTTAGAGCGCACGCCTGATAAGCGTGAGGTCCGAGGTTCAACTCCTCGCTGGCCCATCAAATACA
>JBDTXL010000515.1:0-2066 GCA_040006195.1 Gemmatimonadota bacterium
GACTCGTGCGCCCCGCGATTCTCTTCGGCGCGACGCTTGGCCTGTTGATGCTCGTCTTCAACGATCAGGTGCTGCCGAGGAGCAATCACCGGCTCCGCACGCTGCAAACGGACATCGCGCGTAAGAAGCCGACGTTCGCACTGCGCGAGCAGGTGATCAACGAGGTCATGCCCGGGAAGCTCTTCCTGCGCACGAGTCACATCGACGAGTCGACCGATCGCATGCGCGAGGTCACGATCTACAACTTCGATGACCCGGAGCGCAGGAAGACGATCTACTCCGACTCGGGCAAGATGGGGATGACGCCCGACCAGAAGGATCTGCAGATGACGCTGCACGATGGCTACATGCAGCAGATCCCCCGCGACAACCTCGGCGAGCTCACGCGCCTCTACTTCCGCACGGATCTCGTGCGCGTGCGCGGCGTCGGCAATCGCTTCGAGCAGACGGAGAAGGACGACTACAAGTCCGAGCGCGAGATGTCGGTGTGCGAGATGGCGAAGGGGCTCGAAGATGGGAATCAGGACCTCGACCAGGCGCGCGCAACGCTGGCGAACACGCTCGTCGCGGCGACGCACTACCTCGCGACGGGCGAGCAGATCGCGGCGGTGAAGGTGCCGAAGCCGAGGGTGCGGATGACCACGGGCGGGCTGTACTGCAAGCTGGTGATGCCGATCTTCGGCAATGCCGCAATCGCAGACACCGACTCTGCAGTCGCGGCTCCGAAGAGATCGACGATTGCGGCCGCGGGCGCGAAGGGCGCGTCGGTCGCGGTTGCAACACCGGCACCGGCGACCCCTGTGAAACCGGAGACCTTTGCCGTGGCGGCTGCGATTCCGCCGAGCGCGGGCGGTGGCGTCGCGAACGGAGGCTTCCGCGCTCCGCCATCGAGCGGCGCCGCGCGCATGCCGCAGTTCGGTGCACCGGGGCAGGCTCCCGTGCGCGGCGGCTTTCGCGCGCCGCCCGCGAAGCCGGCGGCCAAGGGGAAGGCCGCGGCGAAGGGAAAGAATTCGCTCAAGGGTGTGCCCGTGACGATCTATCCGCCGAGCAGTGCGATGGCGCAGGGGATCGGCGTGCCGCCGAGCAGCGGGCTCACTCCGACGACGGCGGCTGAGGCCATTCGTCGGCAGCAGGATGCGGTGAAGGCGATTCCGCAGCTGCCAGGCGCGAATGGTGCGCATGGCCGCGGCTTCGATGCACCGGCCAACGCGCCGAGTCCGTTCACGAGCCCGGCGTATCTGCTGAGCTCCGCAGCGCAGATCGAGGTCATGAAGGCGCGCGTGCACGATTCCGAAGTGACGATGAGCCGCTACTCCGTCGAGATTCAGAAGAAGTTCGCGCTCGCGGCCGCATGCGTCGTCTTTGTGCTGCTCGGCGCGCCCATCGGAATTCGTTTTCCGCGCGGTGGTGTCGGGCTCGTGATCGGTGTGAGCATCGCGGTATTCGCGCTCTACTATGTCGGGCTGATCGTGGGCGAGGATCTCGCGAACAAGCTGATTCTCGATCCCGTGATCGCGATGTGGATGGCGAACGTGCTGTTCACGGTGGTCGGCGTCTTCGGGATCATCCGGGTACAGCGTAGCGGCGGCTCGGCGCGCGGTGGCGATGCGTCGGAGCTCTTCGACACCGTGCGCAGATGGGTCGCAAAGCACGTACGACGGGTGGGTACTCGTGCGGATCGCCGCAGTCGCGTGCCCGCGTGAGGATACTCCGCCCGCTCGATCGCTACGTCGCGACCGAGTTCACGAAAATCTTCATCACCACCGCGCTCGGCTTCCCGCTCCTGGTGATCGTGATCGATCTGACGGACCGTCTCGGGAAATATCTCAATCGCCATCTGACGCCCGAGCAGATCGCGATGGCGTACGTCTACTGGTTTCCCGAATCGATCTACATGGTACTGCCGGCCGCGGTGCTGTTTGCAACCGTGTTCACGATCGGATCGCTGACGCGACATTCGGAGCTCACGGCGGCGAAAGCGTCGGGGATCAGCTTTTATCGATTGCTCGTACCGATCTTCGGCGGCGCCGCGATCGTGATGCTGTTCGCGTTTGCGCTGGGCGAGC
>JBDTXL010000516.1:0-2391 GCA_040006195.1 Gemmatimonadota bacterium
TAGTACCACCTGAGCATCGGCCCCATGCGGCGGCGCCCCCGCCTGTCCCCTTCCGGAGGTAGTGTGGAAAGTCCAGCGACCTTCGGATTGTTCGTCGCGTTCTCGGCGGGGTTGCTCAGCTTCCTCTCTCCGTGTGTGCTGCCGCTCGTTCCGAGCTACGTCACGTTCATCACCGGGCTGAGTCTCGAAGAGGTGAAGTCGTCGCGTCGTACGGCACTCGTGCACGCGCTTCTCTTCGTACTCGGCTTCTCACTCATATTCATCGCGCTTGGCGCTACCGCAAGTGTACTCGGGCGCGTGCTCTTCGTGGCGCGTGTCTGGATCTCGCGCATCGGCGGCACGCTGATCATCGTGTTCGGCCTGTACATGCTCGGCGTGTTCAACTCGCGGCTTCTGGCGCAGGACCGCCGCACCTATCTCGCGGACAAGCCGCTCGGCTACCTCGGCACCGTGCTCGTGGGCCTCGCGTTCGGCGCTGGGTGGACACCGTGCATTGGCCCGATCCTCGGCTCGATTCTCATCTACACCTCGAGCACCGCCGACCTCCATCGCGGCCTCGCGCTCCTCACTGCGTACTCGGCGGGCCTCGCGATTCCGTTCATCCTCGCGGCGCTGGCCATCGACCGCTTCCTCGCGGTTTTCGCGCGCTACAAGGGCGCCATGGAGTGGGTAAACCGCGTAGGCGGCATACTGCTGATCGGGATCGGACTCCTGCTCATCACGAACTACTTCACAGTGCTCGCGAGCTGGCTCCAGCAACTAACTCCCGACGCGCTCCGTACGCGCATCTAGGGCTGAGTCAGATACCGCGCAACTGTTTCGCTGTTGCTCAGGCGCGTGCAGCCAGAGTAGTGATCATGGCCTATACGGCCGCCCGCTCGCCCAGCCACTCCGCGATCTGCCCCGTCAGCTTCATCGCGGCGATCGGCTTTACCAGCACCGTGCGACATCCCGCCGCGATGCATCGTGCGTGAGTTTCCGGGTCGTCGTGGCCGGTGAGCGCGACGACTATCGGTCGTGCGCCCCTGGTCGCGTTCACAGATGGCATGAGCGAGAGGCCATCTTCGCCGCCGAGCGTCAGGTCGAGCAGTACCACATCCGGCGACTCCTCACTCACAACGCGCCGGGCCTGGGCGAGCGTGGTCGCGGCGCTGACGCGATGGCCGGTTTCCTCGAGCAGCATCGTCAGCGCGTCTATGACGAGCGCGCTGTCCTCGACTAGCAGGATGTGAGGGAGCATTCAGGGCGCGCTGCGCACCGGGATCGTGAAGAAGAAACGGCTCCCCGTGCCGAGGCTGCTCTCGACCCAGAGCCGTCCGTCGTGCAGCTCCACGAACTTGCGCGCGATCGCGAGGCCGAGCCCCGTGCCGTGATGCTGGCGCGAAGCCGATGCGTCCACCTGTGCGAATTCGCGGAAGACCAGATCGTGATGCTCGGGTGCGATCCCGATACCCGTGTCCCCGACCTCGATGAGCAGCACGTGCCCGCGCTCCGTCGGCGCGCCGCGCGAGCAGGTGATCCACACGCGGCCGCCCGGGAGGGTGAAGTCGATGGCGTTGCCGAGCAGGTTGCCCAGGATGTGCGCGATCTTGTCCCGGTCGGCGTAGAGCGGCGGCAGCCCCTCTTCGATCTGCACCGTGAGGTCGAGCTTCTTCTTCGCGACAAGCGATTCGTTGAGCGCGCACACCTGGTCGATGGCACTGGCGATGCTGAACTCCGTGCGCGTGAGCGTCAGCTGGTGCGCCGCGCCTCGCGCGTACGTAAGGATCTCGCCGATCATGTCGAGTAGCTGCCGCCCACCGCCGATGATACCGCCGACGCTCTCCTTCTGCCGCGAGGTCAGCTCGCCGAGGATGCCGTCGCGAAGGATCTCGCCGTGCGTGATGATTGCGGTGAGCGGCGTGCGCAAGTCGTGCGAGATGTTCGACAGAAACTGGGTGCGCAGCGCCGCCTCGTTACGCAGCTCGGCTATCAGTCGTGAAAGCTCGAGGTTCTGCTCCTGAAGCAAAGCGAGGCGCTCGGCCGATATGTCGTCGATGTAGGCGCGTGACATTGCTAAATCATATGCGTCAGATGTGATTATTCCAATTATTTTCGGGGCGCGCCACGCAACCACGCGCCGCCGTGATGCGGGTCACCGTCAAAAGAAGGATTGACCGGTATTTCTCGTTATTAGCCTTCCGGCGAGCCCATGCATGGCATGCGGATTGCCCTCTAGTTGGATGACTCACTACCTGAAGGAGCACGAAATGTCGATTACACGGTGGCTCACTCCCCTCGCGCTGACGTCGGCGCTGGTGATGGGCGCTTGCAAGAAGTCGGACAGCGCGCAGCTTGCGCAGGACTCCACCGCGTATGCGCGCGACCTGCAAATGGCCAATCACGACTCGG
>JBDTXL010000517.1:0-7853 GCA_040006195.1 Gemmatimonadota bacterium
CCCTTCGTGTAGTACGAAATAAAATTCGACGGCGCATCCACCGCCATCGGCTGCGCCCCGCCATCGAAGAACGGCGCATGCATCGATGCCTCGCGCGCCGACATCCACCTCCGCGCCGGCCGCGTCAGGTCGTAGGAGATATCCTCACCGAGCGTCTCGTATAGCTGCACGGGGCGCGTGATCCCCGCCCGCTCCAGCGAGATGATTCCATAGTAGTCGGTCCATCCCTCGGCCACCCACAGGCTCGGCTCGTACCGCTCGGATGTGTAGTCGAAAGGACCGAGCAGATAGGGACGAATGCGCTTCACGTTCCATCCGTGGAAGTACTCGTGCGATGCGTAGCCGAGGTAGTCGTCGACGGCCGCGGTATCGGTGAGCACGTGCGGATCGATGATCTGCGTCGAATACAGATGCTCCATGCCGTCGCTTCCCTTGTAGCCCGCGTTTCCCACGAAGGTATACATGGCGAGCGGCGGCGGTCCGAGCACGGCGTTCTCCTGCTTCACGATCTGTTCGACGCCACGCACGAAGCGCATCCGGAGCGCCGAGTCGAGCGCGCCGTTGTGGTGAAGCATCACGCGATAGAGCCGCCCGTCGACGTTGAACGAGTCGAGCGAGATCGAAGGCGCGACCTCGGTTGGCGTGTCGATCAGCTCATCGTAATTCGGAAAGTCGAACTCGCGCTGCGCAAAGTTTTCGGCCTGGCTGTTCATCACCTTCCATCCGGCCGGCGGCGCGACCGTGAGATGCACGCGGTCCTGCTTGTGCCCTGCCACGTAGACGAAGAGCGACGCGCCGTTCCAGTTCGCGTGCGCGCTGTCGAGAACACTGAAGGTGCCGGAAAGCGTATTCGCGAAGACGCGATACTTGATGAATGCGCTGGAGCTCCCACGCGTGCGAAGCCGCCAGAGCGATCCGTTCACTTCTTCCTTCGCCAGTGGCTTCCCCGCACCGGTGGTGACGACCACGTCCTGGAGATTCCGCGCGAAGTCGATGCGCGCATATCGCCCGGGCGACCACACGGGGAGCTGCAGGTCCAGCGAATCGGACTTGATGCCGACGATCCTGAGCTCGATCTCGTAGTAGTGTGAAGCGGGATCGGGCATCGCAATGTGGTAGGCGATGCCCAGCGCCGGATGCGGTCGCTTCGCCTGCGCGGCGCCGGAAATCGGGACTACAGCCGCGAGGCTGGCAACGAGCGCGACGTGTCGAGCGAGACGCGGTGAGACCGGCACGAACAGCTCCAGGATCAGGGGTGGACGGCCCGCAAAAGCTAGCGACGCGCCCTACCCTGCGGCAGAACGCAAAACGGCGCGGACCCTTTAGCATCCGCGCCGTTCTGTACTCCTTGAAAGCCTGGCGCGAGTGCGCCCGCTAGTTGCCTACGGCTGCTTTCCGATCTCCACGCGCCGGTTGAGCGCACGCCCTGCCGGAGTGGAATTCGGCGCAACAGGATCTGCTTCACCCTTGCTGTCCGCCGCCATCCGCGAGGCATCGACACCGTGCGCAGCCAGATACGACTGCACGCTCTGCGCGCGCGCCATGCCGAGCTTCATGTTGTACTCATCGGTTCCCACGCTGTCCGTGTAGCCCGTGATCGAGATGTTGACCGAACGCGCGGCAGGACGGTTGAGCTCATGCGCGAGCGAGTCGAGTGTCGCACGTGCACGCGGACGGAGCACCGACTTGCCGACGTCGAAGTTCGCGTCGCGCAGCACGAGGATCACGTCGCGTCCCTTCACCGTCTTCGTCACCGTATCGCTTACCGTCGTCTGCGTGTGCGTCGAGATCTGCACCGTATCCACCTTCACCAGCGTGTCGGTCATGCGTACGCGGACGGTGTCGTGCTGCATCATAGGCGGCGACATGACCATTGCGGGCGCGGACTTCCTCGCCCCCGGATAGAACGACACGCCGCTGAACGCGCCCCACGACGGGCGATGTCCACTGATCTGCGCATTCGCTTCCGTCCGCATCGCTGCCCAGTTCGCGAGCTTCAGCCGGAAGCCGACGCCCGTGTGCCCAGTCCAGAATTTCAGATTGTGCGTGCCTGGAACGACCGGCGCTTCGAAGTGGAAGCTCTCGTGGCCGCCGCCGAGCACGACGTAGGGGCTGAAGCGATTGCCGGGGATCTGCAGCTGAAGCGCGAGCGTCGGCAGCAGCTCGTTCGCCTGTCCCTGCGACACGGTGTTCAACTGGGGGATCCACGCGCCGACGAACTCCGCGTTCAGCGAAATTACGTTCGTGAAGCGATAGCCGACGCCGACTGTTCCACCACCGCCCCACTCGTGCCTGGCAGCGAGATCGTACGTGAGCTTGCGGCCGGTCGGATAGAGCCCGAATTCCCAATGACCGGTGGAATCGGTGGAGCCCTGAGCGGCCAGCGGTGCGGCTACGAGCGCCAGGATGGCCCCGGCGAACATGATACTGCGCATACAACCTCGTCGACGTTGGGAAATGCACGCACGGGCGTGCAGCGGCGACCGGTGGATGCACCCGTCGCCATCTTCTAGACGCGCAGGAGGTAGGTTACGATACGAGGAGTTCGGGCAATTCGAGGGGCTGCCGCAAAATTAGTTTCCAATCGCTATTAAATCGCGCTAATATTCTTCGCCTTCTTCCGCTCCCGCCACTTCGCGAGCCACGAAAACGCCGCGACCCCGTACGCCTTGAGCGCCACGATCACGCCGATCCCCACCACCGCCGCCGTCGTGTACACGCGCCAGATGAGCAGGAGCTGCCGGTGGTGGTCGCCGAGATTCCCCACGGCGCCGCCGACGAAGCCGAGATCGATCACTCCCGCCCCCGACGGCGTCGGCACCAGAATTTGCGCGTAGAGTAGCGCGAACGACCCGAAGGTCAGTGGCCCCATAGGCGGCGGAAACGGCAGCGTCAGCGCGAGGACGGGGAGAATCGCCACGCGCGCAGCAAGCCCCAGCAGCGTCAGCGGTACGCTCGCCAGGAGTGGCCAGGCCGGCATCCGCCGCGCGTACGCCCATGCCCGCCGCGTGCTGCGCCGCACCGTGTGCGACGTCTTCGGCATCGCGCGCCGAAGGAAGATCCACCCCACGATCCCCATGATCACGAGCAGCACGATCACCGGCCACGTGCGATGCACCGTCGCCGCCAGCATCGGCGACGCCGACCGCCACCACCTCGGCGCGTAAATCAGCGCGAGCCACCCCGCTGCCGCCGCTGTCACCGGCGCCGTGACGAGCAGCTCGTAGGTGACGCCGACGAACGCCGCCGTCACCGGCACCCCGGCGAACGCCGCGGCCGCCAGCCGCGTCGGCTCGGCGCCGATGCGATTTGGCGTGATCGCTGCTGCCGCATCGGCGACGGTCGTCATCACGAACGCATTGCGAAAGGACACCGGCGTTCGAAGGCCGGCGAGAATCCACTGAAAGCGCAGCGCTCGTGTCACCAGATCGATCACGACCAGCAGCGAGCAGATGAGGTGCGCTTCGAGGATGGACATTCGTCTGACAATACCTCTCCAGCGCCGGTTGCCGCCAGTGAGCCGTGGCCGATACCTTCCATGACCGATGGCCATTCCCCGCCGGACCCGCCTCGATTCCTCCGTCTTCCATCTCCCCGTCGAGCGGATGCGGGAGGGCTATTACTCCGACAAATACTTCGTTCGCGCGCGCGAGATTCTCCTCGCCGATCGCCACGAGGCCAACGTCACGATGCAGGTCTTCGGCAAGGCCCAGGCGTACTTGGGAGGGATGGACGAGGCGATCGCGATTCTCAGACTCTGTTCCGACGACTGGAGCGCGCTCACCGTCCGCGCTCTCTACGATGGTGAGCGCATCGAGCCCTGGGAGACGGTGATGACGATCGAGGGCCCCTACGAGATGTTCGCCCATCTCGAGACCGTCTACCTCGGCGTTCTCGCCCGCCGCACGCGCGTCGGCACCAATACACGCGCCGTCGTCGACGCCGCGCATCCGAAGACTGTGATGTTCTTTCCTGCCCGCCACGATCACTGGCTCGTGCAGACCGGCGACGGCTACGCCGCGCACATCGCGGGCGCCATCGGCGTCTCGACTGATGCGCAGGCGAGCTGGTGGGGCTCAACGGGAATCGGCACCGTCCCGCACGCGCTCATTGCCGCCTACGACGGCGATACCGTGCTCGCCACGAAGAAGTTCGCTGAGTACATCGATCCGTCGGTGCAGATCATCACGCTGGTTGATTATGAGAACGACTGCGTGCGCACCGCTCTCGAGGTCGCCCGCGCGATGGCCGGCCGCCTCTGGGCCGTGCGCCTCGACACCTCGGAGAATCTGGTCGACCTGTCGATCATCCCGCAGATGGGGAGCTTTCGTCCCACGGGCGTCAATCCGCAGCTCGTGTGGAACGTGCGAAACGCGCTCGATGAGGCCGGCTTCCCGGCCGTTCAGATCATGGCCTCCGGAGGCTTCACGGTCGAGAAGATCCGCGCATTCAAGGACGCCGGCGTTCCCGTCGACTCCTATGGCATCGGCTCGTCGCTCTTCTCCGGACGCTTCGACTTCACCGCTGACATCGTTTCGCTCAATGGTGCGCCGCAGTCCAAGGCGGGGCGCCGCGCTCTCCCGAATCGGCGTCTCGAACTCGTGAAATAGCCTCATACTGACATGCTTTTTGCTTGAAATGCGCATCGAACAGGCATAATTTCACTCGTCGCTTACCAGGTGCGCTCTTTTGGCGCCCGCCCATAGACATAGCAAGGATTCGGGATGACCCGTGATCTCCGCATGCGCTGGCTGACGCCGGCACTCGCGCTGCTACTCGCCGTTTCGCTCTCAGCCTGCAACTCCTTCGCGCCAAACACCATTTTTGGTGCGCATTCGGAATTTGGGCACTCCGTCGACCTTCTGACGCGGAAGCTGCTCTACCTGGGCATTCTCGTCTTCATTCTCGTCGAGACACTCCTCGTCGTCATCCTCGTGAAGTTCCGCGACAGGGATGGCAATCGCGAGGCGAAGCAGTTCCACGGACATGCGACGCTCGAAATCGGCTGGACGCTGATCCCCGCGGTCATCCTCGCCTTCATCGCCGTTCCAACGATCAAGACGATTTTCAAGACGCAGGCGAAGGCGATCCCGAGCGCGTTGCAGGTCCAGGTCATCGGCCATCAGTGGTGGTGGGAGTTCCGATATCCGCAGTACGGCATCGTCACGGCGAACGAGCTCTACCTTCCGGTCGGCCGCACCGCGAACTTCGCGCTCACCACGAAGGACGTCCTTCACTCCTTCTGGATTCCGCAGCTCAACGGCAAGCGCGACCTGATCTCGAACCACACGAATTACATCTGGTTCACGCCGGACACATCGTTCGCCTGGAACGGCTTCTGCGCCGAGTACTGTGGTACGTCGCACGCGAACATGCGCTTCAAGGTGTTCACGGTCGCGCCGGCTGAGTTCGAAGCCTGGGCCGCGCACCAGAAGACCAATGCCGTCGGCTCCGCACCGGCCGCGCCCGCGGTCCCGCCGCCGGATAGCTCGGCCGCGAAGAAGGGTGGACTGCCACCCGTCACGCAGGTCGCGACTTCGGTCGGCACCACGACGCCCGCCGGTGAGATCGCGAAGGCGCCGGTCGCGACGCCCGTGATGAATGTGTCGGACACCGCATCCGCCACCTACGCGCGTGAGAAGCTGCCGCAGTGGGTCATTCCGAAAACGCCGACTCCCGAAGCACTCACCTTCGACGCCAACGCGCAGGGGGACGCTGCCCGCGGCGGCGCGCTGTTGAAGGGCGCGCCGTGCATCGCGTGCCACATGATCAAGGGCGTCCCGACCGCGCAGGGAATCGTCGGTCCGAACTTGACGCACGTCGGCAGTCGCACGACGATCGCCGGCGGTCTCTATCCGAACGACCTCAAGCACCTCCAGCTCTGGATCAAGAATGCACCGGCGATGAAGCCGGGCAGCTTGATGCCGCTCTTCGGCAAGGCCGAGAAGGGCGACACGCCGGGAGTCTATACCGACCAGCAGATCGCGGATCTCGCCGCGTATCTCTCGTCCCTGAAGTAATCGGAGATCGACATGGCTACGACGGTTTCACTTCCGGAAACTCCCTACGAGCAGCCGACGCACAAATACGAGTCGGGGCTTTGGAGCTGGCTCGCGACCACCGATCACAAGCGCGTTGGGCAGCTCTATCTCTACACGTCGCTCTTCTGGTTCCTCGTTGGAGGAATCGAGGCCGGGCTCATTCGCCTGCAGCTTTACGGCCCGAACGGCCACGTCGTCACCGCGCAGACGTACAACGAGCTGTTCACGATGCACGGCACGACGATGATCTTCCTCGTCATCATGCCGCTCTCGGCAGCTTTCTTCAATTATCTGATCCCGCTGCAGATCGGCGCGCGCGACGTTGCCTTCCCGCGGCTCAACGCCTTCAGCTACTGGGTCTTTCTCTTCGGCGGTCTCTTCATCAATGCGTCGTGGTTCTTCCACGCCGCGCCGAACGGCGGATGGTTCGGCTACGCGCCGCTCACCACACGCCCGTACTCGCCCGGCCTCAACATCGACTTCTGGGTGATCGGCCTCCAGATCCTCGGCATCTCGTCGCTGGCTGCCGGCTTCAACTTTATTACGACGATCATCAACATGCGCGCGCCCGGCATGCACTTCATGCGTATGCCGATCTTCACGTGGATGGCGTTCATCACGCAGTTCCTGATCATCCTCGCGTTCCCGATCATCACGGTCGCGCTGACTTTCCTCATGCTCGACCGCTTCTTCGGCACGAACTTCTACGAAGTCTCGGCCGGCGCCGATCCACTGCTCTGGCAGCATCTGTTCTGGCTCTTCGGGCATCCCGAGGTCTACATCCTGATTCTGCCGGCGTTCGGGGTCGTCTCCGAAGTGCTGCCGGTGTTCTCACGCAAGCCGCTGTTCGGCTACCCGGTGATGGTGTACTCGGGCATCCTGATCGCCTTCCTCGGCTTCGGCGTGTGGGCTCACCACATGTTCGCCGTGGGCATGGGTCCGATCGCCGATTCGTTCTTCAGCATCACCACGATGCTGATCGCGATCCCGACGGGCGTGAAGATCTTCAACTGGCTCGGCACGATGTGGGGCGGCTCACTGCGCTTCACCACGGCGATGAAGTTCGCCATCGGCCTCGTCGCGCTCTTCACGATCGGCGGTATCTCCGGCGTAATGCACTCGTCGCCGCCGTCGGACCTGCAGCAGACCGACAGCTACTTCATTGTCGCGCACTTCCACTACGTGCTCTTCGGTGGATCGATGATGGGACTCTTCGCCGGTCTCTACTTCTTCTATCCGAAGATCACGGGCCGTCTGATGAGCGAGAAGGTCGGCAGCTGGCACTTCTGGTTCACCGCGATCGGCATGAACCTCACGTTCTTCCCGATGCACTTTCTTGGGCTCGATGGCATGCCGCGCCGCATTTCGAGCTACGACGCGGGACAGGGGTGGGAGCAGAACAATCATCTGGCGAGCTACGGCGCGCTGTTGATCATCATCGGTACGGTCTTCTTCGCGTACAACTGGTTCGCGAGCATGAAGAACGGGAGGGTCGCGGGCAACGATCCATGGGGCGGAGCGACGCTCGAGTGGACGATTCCATCGCCGCCGCCCGACTACAACTTCGCGACGATTCCGATGGTCACGTCGCGCTATCCGTTGTGGGATCGCAAGTCGCCGCATCTGAGCGCCGAGGCTCCACACGGCGACGAGCCCGAGGGGCTGGCGGAGATTTCGCTTGCCGGGAAGAAGGTCGGCTCGGTGCAGGTACCGTCCGACACGACGCTCAATGCCGCGCATGCGCACCCTACCGCCAGCGCGCTCGGCATCATGATGCCGACGCCGACGATTCGCCCGCTGCTCGCGGCGCTG
>JBDTXL010000518.1:0-2363 GCA_040006195.1 Gemmatimonadota bacterium
TCTGGTGCGACACAGGGTTCGGGGCTGACGTGAAGGCGCTGGTGACCGGCGGTGCCGGCTTCGCCGGCCAATGGCTGTGTCGCGCGCTGCTGCATACGGGTTGGGAGGTGTGGGGCGCGCGGCTCGATGACTCGATGCCGCCCGGCGCGCTCGACGCCGACGCCGCGAGGTGGGTGCGCTGGTGGCAGGGTGATCTGCGCGCGCCCGAGTCCGCGCACGCGATGCTCGATGCCGCGATGCCCGACGCGATCTTTCATCTCGCGGGCATCGCCCACGTCGTCACTGCGAACGCCGATCCCGCGGGAACGCTCGACGTCAATGTGATCGTCGCGTCGCGCATCCTCGGCGAGGTGCGCACGCGCCGGGGCGGAGGGACACTCGACCCCACGGTGGTGATCGTCGGAAGCGGGGAGCAGTACGGGCGCCACTCCGCGTCCGAGATGCCGCTCGGCGAAGAGGCGACGCAGAACCCGATGGGGATCTACGCCGCCTCCAAGACTGCGCAGGAGGTGCTCGCGCTCGAGGCGCATCGCACCGGCGGCGTTCGCGTGATCTGCGCGCGATCGTTCAATCACAGTGGCCCGGGGCAGTCGCCGAGCTTCGTGATCCCAGCGCTGGTGAAGCGCACCGTCGCACTGCGCGGCACGTCGAAACCGCTCGTGATGGGCAACACCGACACCGTGCGCGATTTCTCGCACGTCGAGGACGTCGCGCGCGCGTACGTGGCGCTGGCCGAGCATGGCACAGCAGGCGAGACGTACAACGTCGCGAGCGGTATCGGCACCGACATGGGGTCTCTCGCGCGACGCATCCTTGCCCTCGCCGGAGTAGACGCGAAATTGCAGTCGGACCCGGCGCTCGTTCGCCCCGCGGATGTCCCGGCGCTGGTGGGCAGTGCCGCGAAGCTGCGCGCGGCAACCGGTTGGGCCCCTCGTCACTCGCTCGACACCATTCTAGAAGAGCTCATTCGTGCCGCGTCGCACTGACATACAGAAAATACTGCTCATAGGCTCCGGCCCGATCGTCATCGGGCAGGGCGCCGAATTCGACTATTCGGGCACGCAGGCCGCGAAGGCGTTGCGCGAAGAGGGATACACGGTCGTGCTGGTGAACTCGAATCCGGCAACGATCATGACGGACCCGGAATTTGCCGACCGTACGTACGTCGAGCCGGTCACCGCCGATGTGGTGGAGCAGGTGATCGAGCGCGAGCGCCCCGATGCGCTGCTGCCCACAATGGGCGGACAGACCGCGCTCAACGTCGCCCTGGCCCTCGCGGACAGCGGCGTGCTCGAGAAATACGGCGTCGAGCTCATTGGCGCGGATGCGCGCGCGATCAGACTGGCCGAGGATCGCGAGCTCTTCGCGGATGCGATGCGCCGCATCGGGCAGCGCGTCGCGACGGGGGGCATAGCGCGCACGTGGGACGACGCGATCGCGCTCATCCCGATCGTCAGCTTCCCCGCGATCATCCGCCCATCCTTCACCCTCGGCGGCACGGGCGGTGGCGTCGCGTACAATCGCGAGGAGTACGAGGACATCGTGCGGCGCGGACTCGATCTCTCGCCCACGAGCCAGGTGCTCATCGAGCGCTCCCTCCTCGGTTGGAAGGAGTACGAGCTGGAGGTGATGCGCGATCACGCGGACAACGTCGTGATCGTCTGCTCGATCGAGAACATCGATCCGATGGGCGTGCACACCGGCGACTCGATCACGGTGGCGCCGGCGCTCACGCTGACCGACCGCGAATACCAGGCGATGCGCGACGCGGCCGTCGCGATCATCCGCGAGATCGGAGTGGAGGCGGGCGGCTGCAACATCCAGTTCGCCGTCAATCCGGCCGACGGCGAGCTCCTCGTCATCGAGATGAATCCTCGCGTCTCGCGCTCCTCGGCGCTCGCGTCCAAGGCAACCGGCTTTCCGATCGCGCGCATCGGAACCAAGCTCGCCGTGGGCTATCGGCTCGACGAGATTACCAACGATATCACGAAGACCACGCCCGCGTCGTTCGAGCCGGTGCTCGATTACGTCGTGGTGAAGTGCCCGCGCTTCGCTTTCGAGAAGTTCGCCGCCGCCGATCCCCGCCTCACGACGCAGATGAAATCCGTTGGCGAATCGATGGCGATCGGGCGCACGTTCAAGGAGGCGTTCCAGAAGGGGCTCCGCGCGCTCGAGATCGGACGCTCCGGATGGCACGTCGGCGCGCGCCTCATCGACGACCGCCTCGAGGACGACACGCTCGAGACGCTCCGTGGCCAGCTCCGCCAGCCCACCCCCGAGCGAATCTTCCAGGTGAAGTACGCGCTCGAGCGCGGTCTCTCGATCGACGAGATCTACGAGCTCACGCGCATCGATCGCTGGTT
>JBDTXL010000519.1:0-4995 GCA_040006195.1 Gemmatimonadota bacterium
ACCAGTGCGGGCGCTGCACGCGCTGGTCGAGCGAGACGACCATGTTGTCGCGCAGGTAGTCGAAGCCGAACTCGTTGTTCGTCCCGTACGTGATGTCGCGGAGATACGCCTCGCGGCGCTCGAGGGTGTTCGGCTCCGTGTCGTCGATGCAGCCGACGGTGAGGCCGAGGTACGCGTAGAGATGCCCCATCCACTGCGAGTCGCGGCGAGCGAGATAGTTGTTCACCGTGACGAGATGCGCGCCGCGCCCCGCGAGCGCGTTGAGGTACAGCGGCAGCGTCGCGACGAGCGTCTTCCCTTCTCCGGTCGCCATCTCGGCGATCTTGCCGAAGTGCAGCTGGATGCCGCCGATCAGCTGCACGTCGTAGTGCACCATGTTCCACGGCGTCTCGTGCCCAGCCACCATTGCCGTGGTGCCCAGGAGCCGGAGCGCTCCCTCACGCGCCGTCGCAAATGCCTCGGGGAGGATCTCATCGAGCGACTCGGCGATCGCGTCGCGCAGCTCGCCCTCGAGGCCGCCTTTTCCATCGGGGCCCGCGATCTCGCGATCGATGCGCTCACGCTCGTCGGCGTCGGGGGCCGAGTGCTTCTGCTCGCGCAGCGCCGCGATCTTCTCCTCGAGCGGGCGCGCGCGCTCGGCAATGATTCCGCGGAGCTTCGCGGTCTGTGAGCGCAGCTCCTCCTCGGACACCGAGTGCAGCCGCTCGTACTCGGCGTTGATCGCATCCACGATCGGCTGCACGCGCTTCATCTCGCGCGCGTGTCTCGTGCCGAACAGTGATGTCGCGAATTTCTTGAGCATTCGTCGCCTCTATCGGTACAAGCCGGCCGCGTCGATGAACGCAGCGACGGCATCCGTTACGAACCCGTGAATCGAGCGGCCGGCCTGAACCCGGTCGCGAATCTCAGTCGAAGACAGCTCGATGCGCCTCGTCGCGAGCCTCGTCATGGGGAGGCTGGACTCCAGCGCGCTCGCCTTCGTCGACGACATGCGCTCCAACACAACGATCGTGGCCAGCTCGGCGATACGCGCCGCATCGCGCCAGGCGGCGATCTGCGTCGCGAGGTCCTCGCCGATCAGCATGAAGAGCGAAACTCCCGGCGTCTCCGCCGAAAGGGCCGCCAGTGTGTCAACCGTGAAAGATAACCCGTCTCGATCGAGTTCGAGGCGGCTCGCCTCGAAGCGCGCGTCGCTCCCGATCGTGAGCTCGAGCATGCGCAGCCGCTGCTCCGGCGCGCCCTTCACCGAGTGGGACTTGTACGGAGGCACGGCTGCCGGCACGAACAGAAGCCTGTCGAGCGAGAGCGCCTCGAAGGCATCGCTGGCCGCGAGGAGATGGCCGACGTGTGGAGGATCGTACGTCCCGCCCAGAACGCCGAGGCGCACGCGAGCCTAACGCTGCGGAGGAGTTTTGCTCGGCGGCGTCGGCGTGGGCACCGGCACCTGCGCGGGCGAGGGCGTCCCCGCCGTCGCATCGATCGGCGCGGGCGGATTCGGCAGCGGCGCTGTCGAGGCCTTCACCTTCGGCGGCCCCGCCGTGGAGTCCGCGATCACGGCCTTCACGCCGCGGCATGCCTTCGTGACGTCGTTGTCGCCCGGGTGCGCCTTTTCCAGCGCGCCGCACGTCTCGGCGACATCTTCCTTGTACTTGATCGCGCGATACGCCTGCACGAGGCGGATCTGCGACTTCCGCGCGGCATCGGTCTTTGGATACGCCTTGACCACGTCTCGAAAATAGATGATCGACGAGTCGTAGGCTTTGCGCTTGAGGTACGTGACACCGTTGTCGTAACCCTTGATGCCGAACCACTCGTCGAGGCGCTCGATCTGCTTCACGGCGGAGTCGCGCAGCGGCGAATCCGGATAGGCGGCGAGAAAGCTCTGGAAGGTGCTGCGCGACGTCTCGCCATACTCGGGATCGAGCCCTGGCCGGCGCCACAGCTTGGAATACGCGATGCCCGTTTTGTACGTGGCGCGATCGGCGAGGGTGTCTTCCGGAAAGTTCTCGGCGACGCGCGAGTACGACTGCGCGGCGAGGATGTACTCCTTGCTCCCCATGTGCGCGTCGCCGAGATAGAAGTACGACTCGGGAAGGAGCGGATCGCGGGCGGGAAGATCGGTGGTCAGCTTCTCGAAGCCGGTCACCGCGTGTCCCCACTTGTGTTTGTGCAGCTCGCCCAGCGACGCGTCGTACAGCGCCTGGTGCGAGGGATATTTGAGCGGCTGAAAGCCACCCTTATGGTGACAGCCGGCAACCAGAATTGCGGCTGCGAGGGCGCCGACACGCGTGCGTTTTTGAAAAGACATGTGCGAATTGTTACCCCGAATAGGGCGGCGGGTTCAGCCGCGCGCGGCCGTGGTGGCAGACGCAGCGCCGATGCCGCTCTCGCGGAACCAAGCTACGAACCGTGGAATTCCGTCGCGCACCTGCACCGACGGAGCGTAGCCGAGAAGCTTGCGCGCCTTCGTGATGTCCGCGAGCGTGCGCCGCACGTCGCCGGGCTGCGCGGGAAGACGCTGAAGTTTGGCGGTCATCCCGAGTGCCTGCTCGATGAGTGTCACGAGCTCCGAGAGCGTCGTGACCGCCGACTCTCCGAGATTGAAGATCTCGTGTCCCGGCGCCGATGTGCGGGTGCGGTCGACGGCGCCGAGCACACCCTGCACCGTGTCCGTGATGTATGTGTAGTCGCGCTCGGCCGTGCCGTCGCCGAAGAACGGGATCGGCTCACCGGCGGAAATTCTTCGCGTGAACGAATGGATTGCGAGATCGGGACGCTGGCGCGGGCCGTAGACGGTGAAGAAGCGGAGCGAGATGATCTTCATCCAGTCGCACAGTCCGGCGTACGTCTCGCACATCAGCTCGGCCGCGCGCTTCGTCGCGGCATAGGGGCTGATCGGCGTGATCGCATTCTCGTCCTCGCGAAAGGGCGGCGTCGCGTCGTTGCCATAGACGCTCGAGCTCGAGGCGATGACGAGGCGCGCGACCTTCGCCGCGCGCGCGGCGTCGAGGATGACGGTGGTGCCGAGCACGTTGACCGCAGCATAGAGTGCGGGATCGGCGATCGAAGGGCGCACGCCGGCGCGCGCCGCGAGGTGCACGATCGCGTCCGGATGAAAGGCGTCGATCACGCGGCGCATCGCCGCCGTGTCCCGCACGTCGGCCTCGACGAGCTCGAACGACGGGTGGAGCATGGCGTCCGCGAGATTCGCGCGCTTCAAGTCGGGATCGTAGAACGAATCGAAGTTGTCGATGCCGACGACGACATCGCCGCGCGCGAGCAATGCGTCGACGACGTGCGAGCCGATGAAGCCCGCGGCGCCGGTGACGACGATCTTCTCAGCCACGCGGCTTCATGCGCTCTGCGGGGAGGCTCGCGAAGTAATCGATCGTCTTCTGCAGCCCCTCGCGAATGCCGACCTTCGCCTCCCAGCCGAGCATCGCGCGCGCGCGTGTGATGTCCGGCTTGCGGATCTTGGGATCGTCTTCGGGAAGCGGGCGCTCGACGAGCGGCGCTGTCGTCTTCGTCAGCTCGCGCACCATCTCGGCGAGCTGGCGCACCGTGTACTCATCGGGGTTGCCGATGTTGCACGGGTCGCTGTCGCCCTTCATGAAGAGCTGATAGATCCCTTCGACCTCATCCGACGCGTAGCAGAAGCTGCGCGTCTGCGAGCCATCGCCGTAGATCGTGATCGGCTCGTTGCGAAGCGCCTGCACGATGAAGTTCGACACGACACGTCCATCCCGCGGACGCATGCGCGGGCCGTAGGTGTTGAAGATGCGGACGATACGGGTGTCGAGCCCATGGAAGCGGTGGTACGCCATCGTCAGCGCTTCGGCGAAGCGCTTGGCTTCGTCATAGACGCCGCGCGGGCCGACCGGGTTCACGTTTCCCCAGTAGGTCTCGGGCTGCGGATGCACGAGCGGGTCGCCGTACACCTCGCTCGTCGAAGCGAGGAAGAAGCGCGCGCCCTTTTCCTTGGCGAGACCGAGCGCGTTGTGCGTGCCGAGCGCGCCGACCTTGAGCGTCGGGATCGGGAGCTCGAGATAGTCGATGGGGCTGGCGGGGCTCGCGAAGTGGAGCACGCCATCGAGCTTCCCCTTCACGTACGTGTACGTCGAGATGTTGTGCTGGACGAACTCGTACTTCTGATTGCTCGCGAGGTGCGCGATGTTGTCGGGATGGCCGGTGATGAAGTTGTCGAGCCCGACGACCTCGTGGCCATCCGCCAGAAAGCGATCCGTGAGATGTGAGCCGAGGAAGCCGGCGCCGCCCGTGATGAGCACTCTCACGACTGCTCTCCACGTCCGATCGAGCGGTAGGTGAAGCCGAGATTCTTCATCTTCGTCGGATCGTAGAGATTCCGTCCGTCGATGATGACCGGCTTCGAGAGCGCGCTCTTGATGCGCGCGAAGTCGGGATGCCGATACTCGTTCCAGTCGGTGACGACGACCAGCGCAGCGGCGCCGGTGAGCGCGTCGTAGTTGGTGGCGGCGTACATCACGCGATCGCCGAGTCGGCGCTGCGCCTCGTGCATCGCGACGGGATCGTGCGCGACCACGGTGGCGCCGGCGTCGATGAGCTCATCGATCAGCGTGAGCGCGGGTGACTCGCGCATGTCGTCGGTCTGGGGCTTGAAGGCGAGCCCCCACACGGCGATGCGCGCGCCCGACAGCGAAGCGCCCGACACGGATTTGAGCTTCGCGAAGAGCAGGTGCTTCTGCCGGTCGTTCGCCTCTTCGACGGCATGCAGTACCGACATCTCCGCACCCTTCTCCACCGACGTGCGGAGCAGCGCCTTCACATCCTTCGGAAAGCACGAGCCGCCGTAGCCAGGACCGGGAAAGAGAAACGACGGCCCAATGCGATCATCGCTCCCGATTCCCTTGCGCACCATGTCGACGTCGGCGCCGACTTTCTCGCAGAGATTCGCGACCTCGTTCATGAACGAGATGCGCGTCGCGAGCATGGCGTTCGCCGCGTACTTCGTCATCT
>JBDTXL010000520.1:0-3015 GCA_040006195.1 Gemmatimonadota bacterium
CGCGATGCCCAGGATGTGATTCCCGTCGCGATGCGGAACGTCGTGCTCGAGCCGAGAGTCGCGCGGCGCGAGATTCTCGCGCGATGGCTGGCGCTCGCGGGGCCGGTGACGGTGCGCGAGGTCGAAGCGCGATACGGATGGGATGCGGCGTGGATCGGGAAGCGCATTGATGAATGGGAAGAGAACGGGAAGCTCGTGCGCGGGAAGTTCCGCCGCGAGCTCGCGGTGCCGGAGTGGGCGACGCGGCGCGTGGTCGAGCTCGCGCGCAATCGTGCGCTCGCCGCGCTGCGCAAACAGATCCAGGCCGTCGATCTCGCGACCTTCGCCGCATTTCTCCAGCGATGGCAGCATCTCGATCCGCGCGAGTATTTCGATGGCGCAAGCGGTGTGAGCGCGATCCTCGCGCAGATGACAGGACTTCCTCGCGCGCCTGCCGCATGGGAGCGCGATATCATCCCGGCGCGGATGGACCGCTACGATCCCGCGTGGCTCGAGCAGATCGCGACCGGTGGCGCGATCGTGTGGGCGGGCGGGAGCAAGCCCGATCCGACGTCGGTGCCGACGCTCTCGAGCGTGCGCTTCTTTCCGCGTGGCGAAGGCGCGATCTGGCTCGACGCCGAAGACGAGTCGCCGCTCACGCCGAACGCGATCGCGGTGCGCGACGCGCTCGAGAAGTACGGCGCATCGTTCATCGCGGACATTCAGGCGGTGACGGAATTCTCATCGCTCTCGGTGCGCGACGCGCTCCGCGAGCTCTCTGCCGCATCGCTCGTCACCAACGACACGGTCGAGGCGCTACGCGAGATCGTGCGCACGCGATCGGTGCCTGGACGCTCGCGCGGCGTCGGCGCGCACTCGGCGCAGGATCCGACGCGCTGGCTCCCCGCGAGCTTCGAGGCATCGCCAGGGCGCCCGGTGTATTCGAGGCCGCCGAGCCAGCGGAGGCTGCCGAAGTGGCGCCGGCCGGATCTCCCGGGACCGCAGGCGGCGTGGGTGGGGCGATGGTCGCTGCTGCGCACGCCTGGAACGTGGGGTGTGCGGCCGGACGAGGAGGAGCATGCGGAGCAGATCGCACGGCAGTGGCTCGACCGCTATGCGATCGTCACGCGCGACTGGTGGCGGCGCGAGCGCCCACCGGTGTCGTGGCGCGCGATCTACCGTGAGCTCAAGCGCCTCGAGTATCGCGGCGAGGTGCGACGCGGATATTTCGTAGAGGGATTGGGCGGTGCCCAGTTCGCGCTGCCGGAGGCGGTAGAACGTCTGCGTGCGCAGCCGGATCTCGATGCGGAGGCGCCAATGATAGTGATGGCTGCGGCCGATCCCGCGAATCCGTACACGCTCGCGCTCGAATCGATCGCGAAGGGATCGCTCGTGCGACCGCGCGGCGCCGGTGCGCTGCTGCTCACGCGTCGCGGCAACGTGATCATGAACGCGGAGTCGCGCGGGAAGCGCATCTCGATCGCGGGCGATGCATCCGATGCGGATGTAACTGAGGGCTCAAAGCTGCTCGGCGAATATCTGAGTCGAGGGACGCCCGCGGGGGCGAGGGCGGTGCGCGATCCGCACATCGATACTGTGAATGGCGAGGCGGCGGGGGCGAGCGCGCACGTCGAGGCCATCATGGATGGCGGGTGGAGACGCGCGACCGGTGGGCTTGTGTATTACAAATTGTGATTGCCCTGCAGCATTTGGATTCAGGGTTCGACACCGATCCGACGGAGCAGCAGCGCCCAGCGCCGATCAGAATGTAGCGCGTCGAATGCAGGTGTAACCTTGATGATCCGCATCTGGGCTGCGCGCTCCTGGTAGCCGCGGTCGAGCCAGCGGAACGCCGCGTCGGCATCGCCCAAGGCCACATACGCCTTCGCTACCGGGATCGGGGGTAGGTAGCGTCGGCGCGGTGCGGCGAGCAACGCAGCAAGCAGGCACTCTGCCTCCGGTCGGTGGCCAGTGACAGCGAGAGCGTAGGCGATTTGCGCTGAATCCCGGCCCCCGTTTAGCGCAGCCGCTCGGCGAAACGCAGCCATCGCGGCGCTAGATTCACCCTGCTGAAGGTATGCGTCCCCGAGTTGAAGGTACGCGGCATCGAACTCCGGGTTCAGCTCCACGGCGGCGCGCAGCGAGGGAATAGCTTTATCGGGACGGCGGGCAGAGACGTACGCCCGTCCCAGCTGCATGTGCACCGGCGCCGAAAGCGGATCGAGCGTGCGCGCCTCGGTGAGCTGCGTGACCGCCTCGTCGAATAGCCCCCGATTCAACAAATGAATTCCCCTGTACAGATGCGCGGTTGCGTACCCGGGATCCAGCGCAACGGCCCGCGCGAGTTCCCGGTCGCTGCCTGGCGTGTCCCAGTCAAACGCCTCGCGGATGTTGCCAAGAACTGCATGCGCCTCCGCCAATGTTGAATCGATTCGAATAGCCTCTGCGGCGGCTGCCCGCGCCTGTGGCAATTGCTCCCGTGGCGGACTTCCGCCAAGGATCACCAGCAGCACACGAGCATCGGCAATCCCCGCAAATGCCTGAGCATAGGTCGAGTCGCGCGCAATCGCTTGCTCGAAGTAGCCGACAGCACGGCGTAGATCGCCCGGTGTACGTCGGTCCCGGAAGTACCGCCCTTTGAGGTACAGCTCGTACGTTGCAAGATCATGCGTCCGAATTGGCCCTACTGTTTCAGTGGAACCGGAAACGGTCGGCCGCACCGCGTTCGCAATGGCTCGGGCAATCTCCGCCTGCACTGCAAACACGTCCTTGCGCTCACGATCGTATGTCTCCGACCAGAGCACGCTGTTATCGCCGACGCTCACGAGTTGCGCGCTGATTCGAATTCGGGTCCCCACCCTGCGCACGCTTCCCTCGAGCACGGCGCCGACGCCCAGAGTGTCGCCGATGCTGCGTATGTTGAGCCCTCGACCTTTGAGTGCGAATGCGGACGTGCGACCGGTGACCCTCATTCCAGCCAACTTGCTCAGGGCGCTGATCAACTCGTCGGTTAGGCCATCGGAAAAGGGCTCGTCT
>JBDTXL010000521.1:0-2982 GCA_040006195.1 Gemmatimonadota bacterium
TTCGGGCATTCGCCATTACCGAAAGCAAACCGCCCGTGCGACGCGCACGGACGGCGGGGGGACATCGATCAGATAGTATAAGGATGATAGCCGGGGCCAGCGCGTCACGAATCAGTCACGAGCGATCCGTTACACCGAATTCGCCCTTCGTTCGCCCCCGATTACAGCGGGTGAACGATCTGCAGCACCTCGTAGATCATGGCTGCGACCGCCGCGGCCGCCGGAATCGTGAGTATCCACGCCCACACGATCTTCGTCGCCACACCCCACCTCACCGCGCTCAACCGCGTCGTCGCCCCTACGCCGACGATCGCGCCCGTGATCGCGTGCGTAGTGCTCACCGGAATTCCGAGCGTCGTCGCCAGCAGGATGCTGAGCGCGCCACCAGTCTCAGCGCAGAAACCACCCACCGGGCGCAGCTTCGTGATGCGATTCCCCATCGTGTGCACGATTCGCCAGCCGCCGAAGAGTGTGCCGAGCGAGATCGCGCTGTACGCGCCCATCTCGACCCATGGCGGAATCGAGTTCCCGTTCTCGAGATAGAGGTGGTGCATCCACCCGGTCTGTCCCGCGAACGATGCCTTGCTCGCCACGAGCAGCCCGACGATGATACCCATCGTCTTCTGCGCGTCGTTGGCGCCGTGCGAAAGCGAAAAGAGGGCAGAGCTCAGCAGCTGCGCCCCTCGAAAGAATCTGTCGACTCGCGCCGGCGGCATTTTCTGAAAGATCCAGTACACGGCCGTCATCAGCATGAAGCCGAGCGCGGCGCCGATCATCGGTGAGAGCACGATGAAGAGCAACGTCATCGGCCATTTGCCGTTCGCGAGCACGAGGCCGCCGAGCCCCGCCTTCGCCACCGCCGCTCCCGCGTACGCTCCGATGAGCGCGTGCGAGGAGCTCGAGGGAAGGCCGATGCTCCACGTCACGACATTCCACGCGATCGCGCCGAGCAGTCCGGCGAGGATCACATTGGGATCTACGATCGCCGGCGGGACGAATCCCGTGAACACGGCCTTCGCCACCGCCGTGCCGACGATGAACGCCGCCGCGAAGTTGAAAAACGCCGCCCACACCACCGCCTGCAGCGGCTTGAGCACGCGCGTCCCCACGACCGTGGCTATCGAGTTCGCCGAGTCGTGGAAGCCGTTGCTGAAGTCGAACAGAAACGCGATCACGACGATCGCTACGATGTAGTTGACCACGACCTACGCGTGCTTCAGCGCGATACTCTCGAGCACGTTCGCCACGTCCTCGCACTGATCGAGCGCCCTCTCGAGCGTGTCGTAGAGCTCCTTCCACTTGATGACTTCGAGCGGATCCGGCGCGCCGGCGAAGAGCGCGCCCACCGCCTGGTGATACAGCGCGTCGCCTTCTTCTTCCTTGAGCTTGATCTCGCGCCCGCGCATCACGACGTGCTTCGAGTCGCGCATGTTCATCACCGCGCTTTCAATCGACCGCGTCGCCTCGAGGAGCACGTCGCACAGCCGCTTGGCGGGCTCCTTGACCTCGGTGATGTGGAACATGGCGGCCCGCCGCGCCGTCCCGTCGATCAGGTCGACGACGTTGTCGAGCTGCGACACCAGGAGGTGGATGTCCTCGCGGTCGATCGGCGTCACGAACGACTTGTCGATGCGATTGATCACATCGCGCGTAATGTCGTCCGCTTGATGCTCCACTTCCTTGATCTCGGCGGCGAAACGCTCGAGATGCGCGGGATCGGCGAAGAGTTGGTGAAGGAGGGTGGCCGAGGTCGTGGCGTGCTTGGCGAGATCGGAGAACATCTCGAAGAACGCGGTGTCGCGTGGGATGAGACGCACGGCTGTCGATGAATCCGGTAGGGGTGGTGACGCAATCGTGACATGAAGCTACCGGCACTTTGCCCAGTCAGCCAACCCCTTGACCTCGGCCGCCCGCATGCCCCGCTCCGAAACGAGCCAGAGCCGTCGAGTCCGAGCTACGCACTTCCGAACTGCGTGCCCGTCGGCGGCGCTTTCGCAAACAGCCGCACCAGCGTCGCGCCCGCGATGAAGCCGCCGACGTGCGCCCACACCGCGACTCCGCCCGTCACGTCCTTGTCCACAGCCGAGAGCTGCGGCAGCCCGGCTAGGATTTGCTCGCCGAACCAGAAGAGTAGCACCAGCACCGCAGGAATCCAGAAGAGGAAGATCGGCGGGAAGTACATCCTGATTCGCGCGCGGGGGAACAGTAGCAGATAGCCGCCGAGAATCCCCGAGATCGCCCCCGATGCCCCCACCGTCGGCACCGCACTCGACGGGTTGAGCGCGATGTGCGTTCCCGCCGCGACCAGCCCGCAGATGAGATAGAACGCCAGGAAGCGCCCCGGTCCCATGCTCCCCTCCACGTTGTTTCCGAACACCCAGAGATAGATCGAGTTGCCGATGATATGCCCCCATCCTCCATGGAGGAAAATCGCCAGCAGCGGCGTCAGCTTGTTTACCCGGTCGTTGTCGATGACGCACGCCATGTCCGGCCCGATCGGTACCGCGAAGCCGATCACCGCCCGGTGCGTGATCTCCCCCGGTACCATCCCGAGGTTGCACACCGTCTCACCCAGCACCTGCTGATCGAAGCCCGCCCTTTGCACCAGCAGCCATACCAGCCATGTCGCCGCCAGAATCAGCCAGGTCATTACCGGCCGCTTCACAGTCTTGATATTGTCCGCCAACGGTATCATTCACTCTCCTTATGCCGGAAAGGCGTGCTCAACCGTAAGGTAAGAAACGGCTAACTACGCCACCCTAACAGAGATACCGGGCGCCCTAAGCCATAAATCTGCCAAAAAGGCTTAGATCCGGGGCACCCCAATTGCCTTGAACTAGCACCGCGCGGGATAGGTTGAGTATGTGGCAGAGCGACAGCCACGGTTGCCTCTCCCACGCCTTCACACACAATTCGAGGCTCTTGTCATGGCCGAAAAGGTAATTGGAATCGATCTGGGCACGACGAACTCCGTCGTTGCCG
>JBDTXL010000522.1:0-2397 GCA_040006195.1 Gemmatimonadota bacterium
CCGTCGATGGACTTGTGCGTGCCGAGATTCATCACCCACACGACGTTCGGATCCTGCGGGTCCGCCGTGATGAGGCTGTAGTACCACGGGCGTACCATGAAGGTCTGGTCGCCGTTCACGCGCTTCCAGTTGGCTCCGGAATCTTCGGAGCGATAGATGCCGCCGAGCGAGTCGTCGGGGGATGTCTCGACGTAGGCGTAGATGCGATTCGGCATCGACGCAGAGACCGAAACGCCGATGCGGCCGATGGGAACGTCGGGCATTCCCGGGTTGTCGGTGAGCTCCGTCCACGTGTCACCGCCGTCGGTGCTCTTCCACAGGCCGCTCTTGCCGCCGCCCGCACTGAAGCCCCACGGGAACCGCTGGAATCGCCACATCGATGCGTAGAGGATGCGCGGGTTCGTCGGATCCATCGCGAGGTCAATCGCGCCGGTGCTGTCGTCGACGAAGAGCACGCGCTTCCACGTCGTTCCGCCATCGCGTGAGCGGTAGACGCCGCGATCCGGATTCGGTCCGAATGCATGGCCATACGCGGCGACGAAGAGATCATCCGGATCCCTGGGATTGACGCGAATGGCGGCGATCTGCTCGGTCTTCTCGAGTCCGATGTGCTTCCAGCTCTGGCCACCGTCCGTCGAGCGGTACATCCCGTCGCCGACGGTGAGGTCTTCGCGGAAGTCCGTCTCGCCGGTGCCTACGTAAATGACGTTGCGATCCGATGGCGCGACGGCGATCGCACCAACGGAGGCGATATTCGACGTCCCATCGGTGAGGCTCCGCCACGTTGCGCCCGCATCGACCGTTTTCCAGACACCGCCGTCTACGGCACCGAAATAAAAGGTGCGCTTCTCGACGGGATCGCCCGTGACTGCGACCGCGCGCCCTCCGCGGAACGGGCCGACGGGACGCCACTGCAGCGAGCGTAGTACCGGATCGGACGAAATGTGTGCGCTCGAGTCGGCGGTGAGCGCCGACGCGGTCTTTCTCGCATCCGCGGCCGGCTTCTTCTTCTGCTTGCCCTGTGCAAATGCGGGCGATGCTAGGACGATGACGAGCGCGCTAATGAGCAACTGTCGCATGACTACACTCCGGAACGTCGCGAATTTAGGTAACGCCGGCAGATGCGCAGGCGATCAAGAGAAAGGATCAGTGCTCGGCGCGCGCCTTCAGCTCGTCGAACCAGTGCTCGCTCACGATGAGCAATCCCGCGTCGCCTGCTGCGACCTCGCGCATCATCAGGAATCGCCTGTCGGACGCGACTGAGTACGGCGGAGTCTGCCCCGAGAAGGCGAAGGGTTTAAGGATGAACAGGCTGCGTTGCACGTCCGCTCTGAATGTCGGAGTCGTCTGCACGGTGCTCGAGACGAGGTAGTTCGCCTTGTTTCGGAAGAAGAGCTCCTTCCCATCGCGTGACCACTGCGGGTAGATCCCGCCCGCGGTCGACACCTGCCAGCGTGCGGACGATGCATTGGGAAAGGGTCGTACGTAGACCTCGAATGTGCCCGATTCATCGGATGAGTAGGCGAGCCATTTGCTATCGGGAGAGAGTGCAGGCACTCCTTCATTCGCGGGCGACTTCACCAGCGGCACGATCGTCGTGTCGCCCATCCGCGCGGCTACGATGTTTCCCGAGCCCAGAGTGTCTTCGCGGAGAACGAGCCACTGCCCGTCCGGAGACTGCGTGACCTGGCCGAAGCCGTGGTTAACCGGAAGAAGATTCGTCGCTTCCCCGATGCCATCTGCACGGCGCGACTGCGCGACGCCGGTGCCATCACCGCGATCGCTCAGATAAAGGACTCTGCTTCCGTCCGCGGACCAGGACGGACGCACGTGAACCGTGTCGCTGAAGGTGAGACGAGAGAAGGGTCCTCCGGGGAGCACCTTCACCCAGATATCCGATTTCCCCGCCTGCGCCATCTCGACCGCTATCGCACGCCCATTCGGAGAAAGGGCCGGCGAGCCAATGTTGCCATCGGGCTTCCACTGCGAGTCCACTGGCGACGCGAGTCCCTCGCGAGTCACCCAGACCATCTCGCGAGAAGACTGTCGTCCGGCGGTTTGATAGATGAGGGTGCCGCCTTCAGAGAGGGCGACCTGACAATGGAACGGCGCTGACGCGAGTCCCTCGTAGAGTGCGACAGGCGGCCCCGTCAGCGTGAGCTTTCCGAGGTCGAATGGGATGAGGAGCAGTTTGCCATCGGATGTCACGACGAGCAGATGGCCCGTTGGCGAGTAGCGCGCGCACACCCCTCGAGTGAGTACTCGCGGCTCTCCCTTTGGCAACGTCTGCACGACGATCTCGTAGTCTGCAACCGCCTGCCCCTCGCGGCGCACGCGATAGAGGAGGGCTTTCGCACCCGGGAGCACGACGGGCCATTCGGTGCCGACCATGTGCGC
>JBDTXL010000523.1:0-2909 GCA_040006195.1 Gemmatimonadota bacterium
CTTGCAGGGCCAATACCGCTTCCAGGTCTGGACTCACTAAACCTCCTTACGTTTTTCGGGCAGGGCCATAGCCCTTGAATGAGCGATCGCCCATCGCATTCTTCTCATTTCGCAGACGCTCCATGTTCGACAAAATGTCATCCTGCTGATCGAGCGACGCGATCGGCATCTCGCGCTGTTGTTCGTGCAGCTCCCTCTTCACCGCGATGCCGCGGAAATATGCGAGCAGCGCAGCGAAGTTCTCGGCGTACTTCTCGCCCTCGCCGATCGGGTCGTCCAGCAGCTCGTTGAATCGATCCGCACTGTCCGGCACGAGACGGCTCGCCAGCACATCGGCGGGATCGTCGGGCGCCCCGCTGAGCAGTGCGCGATAGATGTCAGCAAGCGCGAAATCATGCAATTGGTCCGGTCCAACGGTTTCCACGGCCTCTTCGATCAGCGACCGGACGTGCAGAAGTATACGAACCAGCAGTCGCTCCTTGGGGGGTGGCGGCGAAGTCGGGGCCCTCCGCTCCACCGTACGGCGCTCGACGACAGTCGAATTATCGGGCGGAGGCGGCACCGGCGCTCTCCCGGAGTGCGACGTGGTGATGCGCGGCGAGAGCTGCGCCACCTCTCGTTCCAGCCGCTCGCGACTCACTCCCGACACCTCGCTCGCGCGCGAGATGTAGATGTCGCGGGTGATGCTGTCGGCCGTCGCGCGGAGAGTCGGAAGCAGCTTGTCGATGGCAACGCGCTTCTTGTGCAGATCGGCGAAATATCCGCCGCGCTCGAGCTCCATCAGCTTCCGCTCGAAGATGTCGACGGCGCCCGCGAGCTGCTCTATCAGCTTCTCGCCGCCGAACTTGTCGACGAACGAATCGGGGTCCTCGCCCTCCGGAAGAGTGACCACCTGCACCGCAAGCTGCTGCCTGAGCAGCTGATCGCCGGAGCGGAAGGTCGCCTTGAGCCCCGCCTTGTCGTTGTCGTAGAGCAGGTACGCCTGCTTCGCGTACTTCGGAAGCAGCGCGGCCTGATCCTCGGTGAGCGCGGTCCCGAGAGGCGCGACCACCCATTCGAAGCCGGCGGACACGAGGCGCACGACGTCGAAGTACCCTTCGACGATCATCACGCGCCCTTCACGCCGGATTGCGTGCTTCGCCATGTGAAGCCCATAGAGCATCCGGCCCTTGGAGTAGACCGGTGACTCGGAGGAGTTCAGATACTTCGGCTCACCGGGACCGAGCAATCGTCCGCCGAAACCCGTGCAATTTCCGCCGACATCGAGGATCGGGAACACGAGCCGATTCCGGAATCGCGGCCGCAACTCGCCGCTGTCCTCGCGGAGGACGAGCAGCCCGGCCTCGCCGAGCATCTCTTCGCTGACGCCGAGCGCGCCGAGATGCTCGCGCATCGCGTTGGTGTCGCGCGGCGCGAAGCCCAGACCGAAGCGATCGGCGACGTCGCGCGAGATACGGCGGAAGGCGAGGTAGTTTCGCGCCTCGTCACCGGTGCGCTCATCCCAGAGCTGCGTGCGAAACCAGTCCGCAGCCATCGCGTTCACATCCCAGAGCGGTTGCCGCGGATCTGCCGCATCCGAGCGCCGCTGCACTTCGTCGATCACGATTCCCGAGCGTTGTGCGGCGTAGCGGATCGCATCGGGAAAGCTCATACCGAGTCGCTTCTGCAGGTACTTGAAGACATCGCCCGACTCGTTGCAGACGAAGCAATGATACATCCCCTTCGCCGGCACGACCGAAAAATTCGGGCCGGTGCCCTGGTGAAAAGGACATGGACCGCGAAAGCTGTTGCCGACGCGCTTGAGCTTCACGTGCTCGCTGATGATCTGCACGATGTCGGCGCCCTCGCGCACGCGCTCGACGGATTCGTCGGTGATCATCAGGAGAGCTCCGCGATGGTCACGCCGGTGCCGCCCTCGTTCCACGCCCCGGCCCGATGTTCCTTCACCCGACGGTCCGCACGCAAAAGCTCGTCGACGCGCTCGCGGAGCGCGCCCGTTCCCTTCCCGTGGATGATGCGCATCACGTGCAGATCCGCGCCGATCGCCGCGTCGAGCGCACGCTGCAGCGCGAGTTCCATTTCGTCGACGCGCATCCCGCGCAGATCAATCTCCGTCGACACATCGACATCCGGCAGCGCCGCGTACGACTCCGTGCGCGTCGCCGCCCGCTCGGCCGCTCGCGACACGGGGGAAAGCGTCGACACCGGCACCGTCATCTTGAGCGCACCCACCGCGACGATCGCCTGGTCGTTGCGGAGCTCGACGATCTGCCCGGTGCGTCCGTCGAGCGTTTCCATCTCGACGGTATCGCCCACCGCCATCACGCCGCCCGCCGCCGCGGCCGGTGCGCGACGAACGGGGCGATCCTCTCGATCGAGGCGCTCGATCTCCTCGGCGTGCGTCGCCGCCAGCTCCTCCACGCGACGCCGCGCATCGCGCGCCGTCGCTACCGCGCCCGTCTCGCGCAGCTCGCGCACCGTGCGCTCGATCTCTGCGCGCCCTTCGAGCAGCATGCGACGCGCATCCTCGCGCGCGCGCCGCTCCAGCGCGCGCTCCGACTCGCGAAGAGTGAGATCGCGCTCCTCGATCCGCTGCAGCCGCGCCGCTGCGCGCGACGAATCGTACTCGACCGCCGCCTCGCGAGCGGTGAGTGTCTTCTCGCGCTCCTGCAGATCACCGAGCAGCGCGCTCACATCTCGTTCACCCGTGGACAGACGTGATTCCGCGCGCTGCAGCACGCTCTCGGGAAGGTGCAGTCTGCGTGCAATGCTCAACCCGTACGAGCGCCCCGGAATCCCCTTGATGAGCAGGTATGTCGGCGCGAGGGCGACCGAATCGAACTGCAGCGATCCATTCACGACGCCGGGATTCTCGGTCGCGAGCAGCTTGAGCGCGCCGAGGTGCGTCG
>JBDTXL010000524.1:0-3134 GCA_040006195.1 Gemmatimonadota bacterium
CTGGCGATGCTCGGCGTGGAGAAGCCCACCGAGATGACCGGCATCGACCTCAGAGAGATGGGAGCAGCAACGTGAAGCTCGTACTTACCGCCGCATTTTTTTGCATCGGCGCTGCACCACTCGCCGCGCAGGTGGGGAGCGAGCCTGAGAAGAGCCCCTATCGAGATTACGACTACCATCAGGACTTCACGGTCTGGGCCGGCTACTTCGGCGGCAACAAGGGCGAGGTCGGCATCGGCCCGCAATCGAGCTCGATCGCGGGTATCCGCTACGACCTGCACATCGGCGGCCCTGCGGAGTTCGACGTGCGCATCGGACGCGCCTTCTCCAAGCGTTTGGTGCTCGATCCGCTCAAGACCGGCGACGCGCGCACGGTGGGCACTGTGTCCGACGCCCTCTGGATCGCGGATGCGGGGATTAACCTCGCCCTCACCGGAAAGAAGAGCTTCCACCACGTGATTCCGATCGTCGGCTTCGGTGTTGGCCTCGCCTCCAGCCGGGCCAGCCAGGACGTCGGCGGCTATTCATTCGGCACCGGCCTTGCACTTCACGGGGGCTTGGGACTGAAGTTCGTCTCGCACGGTCCGTGGGGCGCCAGAGTCGATCTGACGGACTACTACTGGCAGCTTTCGTATCCCGGCGGCTACTTCCTTGCACCGACCGGCGGCACGCCGATTCTCTCAACCGGCCAGGCTCAGAATCAGTGGGTCTCCAATCCGGTTCTCACGTTCGGCGTTTCCTACATCTTCTCGCGCTAGACGAGGTCCGCAAATGGCACAGGATTTTGAGAACGTATTCGACCTCGATGATCTGAGCGATTCCGAGCTTCGCGGGCTCGTGCGCGATCAGCTTGCGCAGGATGATCAGATCGATGTCGACGAAATTCTGGTGCACGTGAAGGACGGCTACGTCACGCTCTCCGGCCGCGTCGGCACCGAAGGCGAGAAGCAGATTGCCGATCACGTGCTCAGCGATGTCATCGGTCTCGAAACGTATACCAACGACATCTTCGTCGATGCGATTCGGCGCGATGAAGAGCCCGAGGCAGCCGACGAGGCCGTCGCGCGCGCCGCCGCTAGCGAAGACGACTCCCTGCTCGGCGGCAGCGACCTCTCCGACACCGACGACGAGGCGCAGCGCGCCGCCGACAATGACGACGCGTCGCTTTTCGGCACGCGCGACATCGAGAGCGTAATGGAGAACGGCGTGCCGTGGATTCCGCCCGACCAGCCGACGCCGGAAGGGCGCGACGCGACCTGATCGGAAGTCGCGAGCGCACGCCGCGCACGTGAGTCGCTGACGTGTTCGCACTCACACGCCGCGTGTCGTTCACCGCCTCGCATCGCTACTGGCGCTCCGACTGGAGCGGCCCGCGCAACGAGCAGCGCTTCGGCGCAGCCTCTGCCACGCATTCGCACGACTATTCCTGCGACGTGACCGTGAGCGGACCGCTCGACGAAGAGACGGGGATGGTCGTCGATCTCGGGCATCTCGACAAGGTCCTCGACCGAGAGGTTCGCGTTCGCTTTCATGGCATGGACATCACGACGCAGCTGCCGGAGTTCGCGGACGGCAAGCTGATTCCGACCAGCGAAAATCTCGCGCGCTTCATCCACATGAAGATGAGCGGCGCGCTCACCGGCTCGGCGCTCGTCACGAGGGTGGTCGTGCGCGAGGATGCGACCATCGCCTCGGAGTTCACCGTCGACGGCTGACGGCCGCTTCACGACCGGCCAGCCAGACGGCAACGGGGTATATTTCGCGGATGACGAATCCGGCCGTCGCCCTCGATGCGGTGGAAGAAGCGCCCGTGTGGCTCGAAGTAAACGGCGCTCCCGCGGTGACGTGGATGTGCACCCCGGAGCGGCTCGACGAGCTCGTGGTCGGATGGCTTCACGGCGAGGGCTACATCGACACGCAGGCCGACATCCTCAAGATGCGCCCATGCGCTCAGGAGCTCGGCTTCTGGGTCGATGTGCCGGCCGAGCGTTTCCAGACCGTGGAGGCGAGCGATCGCCGGCGCGTTCTCGCATCGGGATGCGGCGCGGTGACGACGATCCTCGGGTCGCTCAGCTCACTTCCGCGCCGCAAGTCCGCGCTGCCGCCGATCGATCTGCAGAAGATGCGCGCGCTCTTCAAGGAGCTCTTCGCGCGCGGAACACACTACAAGGAAACCGGTGGCATCCACGCCGCGGCGATCACCGATGGCGAGACACTGCTGTATCATGCCGAGGATATCGGCAGGCACAATGCGGTGGACAAGGTGATCGGCGCAGCGATCCTCGATGGGAAGAGTCCCGAAGATCTGATCCTCCTCGTGACTGGGCGAATCTCCGGAGAGCTCGCATTCAAGGCTGCACGTGCGCGCATGGGACTCGTCGCCACGCCGTCGGTGCCGAGCACGATGGCGGTGGACATCGCGAAGGCGACGGGGATGGGAATCGTCGGGCGCGCGGTGAGCGGAACGCCGCAGCTGCACCAGACGTGAAGGCGTGCACGGGCGTGATACTGGCCGGCGGCCACTCCTCGCGCTATGGAGGGAAGCCAAAGGGGCTCGAGCGCGTGGACGGCGAGCGGGTGATCGATCGCGTCGCGAAGGCGCTCGGCGGCGCGACCGACTCGCTGCTTCTGATCGCAAACGATCCGGCGGCATCATCCTGGCTTCCTGACATTCGCGTGGCCGGCGACGTTCGGCCCGATATCGGAAGTCTCGGCGGCATTCACGCGGCGCTCGTGCATGCGGCGACGGCAGTAATCGTCGTCGCCTGGGACATGCCGTTCGTCCCCGAGGGGCTGCTCGCCGAGTTGCGCGAGATGGGTGAGGATGCCGATGTCGTGGCGCCGGAGAGCGGGTCGTCGCGGCGTGGGCTCGAGCCGCTGTGCGCGTACTATTCGCAGGCGTGCATCGCGCCGATCGAGCGCTCGATCGACGCCGACGACCGGCGTGTCATCGGCTTCTTCGATCAAGTGCGCCTGGCCCGCCTCGGCCTCGATGTCGTGCGGAAGTACGGAGATCCGGACCAGCTGTTCATGAATGTCAATTCACCGGACGAGCTCGCGCTCGCGGAGCAATATGCGGCGACCGCCGATCGTGACGATCATCGGAACTAAGAAGCAGGGGAAGACGACGCTCA
>JBDTXL010000525.1:0-9464 GCA_040006195.1 Gemmatimonadota bacterium
CGAGCTGCTCGCGAAGCGTGACCGCGTTGGCGTCGGACATGTAGCTGTCGTCGCCATACTCCCGCTTCATACGACGCGACAACGCGCTGATCTCGCGCGACGCCTGCGTTGGCGTGACGCCATCGCGCAACCTCGCGATCACACGCCAGCCGCCGGCTGAGCGGCTGTGATTCACCTCGTCCGCGGGATGTGGGAGCCAGACCTCGTTTCCCGCGGGATAGTTCATTGCCACGGGCATCACGCCGGCGATCGTGAAGAGCTTCCCGTCGACCGTCATCGTCCGTCCGACCGCAGCGGCGGCTCCTCCGAACTGCCGCTGTGCAAAGACGCTGCTCACCACCGCTTCCGGCGCGGCTCCGGTCTGCATCTCAGCGTCCCCGAACGTGCGACCTGCGGCCGGCAACAAGCCGAACAACGGAAAAAAGGCGCCTCGCACATATGCTACCTGCGCACGGGCCGGCTCGGCCAGTCCGTTCACCGGTATGATGAACGCCGCCGATGAAATCGCCATGCTGGAGAAGTCTCGTGACTGCGACTGCCAGTCTTCGAAGTTCGGCTCCGACGAGCTGATGTTCTTGCCGTTCTTGTCGAGCGGCAGCAGCTGGACGATTTGATCGGAGCGCGGATATGGAAGCGGCTGGAGGAGCACGCCATATACGACGCTGAAAATCGCCGTGGTTGCGCCTATTCCGAGTGCGAGCGTGAGCGCCGTGATAACGAAGAACCCTGGCGTGCGGCTGAATGACCGCGCGACGTAGCCTAAATCCTGCAACATGGAGTTCATCGTTCAGCTCGCCATGGAGGGAGTCGCGGATTCGATCGCACCGTCTCAACGGTTGGACATGCGATCGCTCGCGATGGTTTGAAGCGGGGGCAGGGGCGTATCTCGCTCCCGCGGCCCGGCACCCCACTCCGATGTCACGCCATACGAGCCAGTGCGCGGTTAGTTCCAGCGCTCCTAGTAATCCACCGGGCGCAGGTAGCTCTCGCCGATCGCCGTGCCGCTCACCATCGCCACCGTCGACATCCGACGCTTCCAATGCGTCGATCCGAGCCGCTTTCGCACCGTCTCGACCTCGTCCTTCGCGAAGCCACGCGCTATGAGATCATCGGCCGAGAAGCCGCTCAAGATCCAGTGCAGAATCTGATCGGCACGCTCGTAGACGATCCCCATGTCGTCTTCATCCGTCTGTCCTTGATGCAGATCGGCTGACGGTGCCTTGTCGACGATCGCGGAGGGAACGCCGAGGTGCTTCGCGAGCTCTCGCACCTGCGTCTTGTACAGGTCACCGAGCGGATTCACCGGCGGTGCGTCGTCGCCGTGCCAGGTGAAGTAGCCGAGCAAACGCTCCGTCTTGTTGCCGGTGCCGAGGGGCAGCGCCTTGTAGCGCGCGCCGAGATCGAAGGTGGCGATCATGCGCATGCGCGCCATGACGTTTCCGCGGCGCGTCGTGTCGGCGTCGGGCTCGTTGGCGAGATAGCCATCGACGGCTGCGCTGATGTCGAGCGTGCGCGACTCGATGCCAAGCGCGTCGATGACCAGCTGCGCGTGCTCGAGACTCTCCGGGCTCGACGTACGATAGGGAAGCCGGAGACCGATGACGTTCTTCGCGCCAATCGCCTTCGCGGCGAGAAAGGCGGTGACAGCGGAGTCGAGCCCGCCCGAGAGCCCGACGATCCCCTTCTCGTAGCCGCGCTGCAAGAGCTCGTCGCGGATGAAGGTCGTGAGCCACCCTTCAGTAAGCGCGCCGTCGATCGTGAGCGCCGGTGGCGCTCCGCTCTCGAGCGCGCTGACCTGCACGACCTCGATGCCGCCCTTGGCCAATTTGGAGCTCCCGCGCCCGTTCGACTTCGTTGCCAACCGGGCCTTCGGCGCGGGATCGTACTCGAGCGCGGCCGGCGTCTCCGTCTGTATCTGCTCGAGGTTCTCGATGAGATGCGGCATCGCGGTCTGCAGATCGGCGAGCAGCGGCATCTCCGATCGCGCGCGCGCGAGATCGTCGAGGTCGATGGGAATGGAGACGAGCGCCTCGCGCCAGAGCGGGCCGCGCACGCGTACTTCGCCGAGCGGACCGGCGATCGTCGCGCCGCCGGGGAAAGACTTTCCGCCTTCGTTCGCCACGAGATTAGCCAACGACACGAACACCCCGTGCTCCTCGGCGATGTCGCGCACGAGTCGCTCCCAGCGCGCGACGCTCGACGGACCGGGAATCGCGTCGTCGCGCGGATGGATGCCGCGGGCGGGCGCGGCGGCGGAGATGAAGATCATCGTCGCGCCGTCGAGCGCGAGAAGCGTTCCGGGCAGTGAGTGCCACGCGTCCTCGCACACCAGCATCGCGAATCTCCCCCACGGCGTCTCGAAGGCGCGGATGTCGTGGCCGCGCTCGACGAACCGCTCCTCGTCGAACAGGCCGTACGTCGGAAGGAAGTTCTTGCGATGCACGTGACGGATGAGCGGCGCGTCGCCGCCGAGCCGGACCCACATCGCACTGTTGTAGAGGGTGCTGTTCCAGAGCTCGTAGAAGCCGATCGCGACCTCGAGCGGCTGCGACGCCGAGCTCGAGGCGAGGTAGGCGTCTTGCAGATCGGCGGCGAAGGCGCCGGCGGTGCGCGAGTGCTCCCGAACGCCGCCCTCGAGGAAGTAGCCGGTGAGTGCCGACTCAGGGAGGTGGAGGACGTCTGGCCGCGGGTCGAGCGAGTCGAGCTGCGAGAAGATATTGCCCAGCCGCGCGAGGTTGGCGACATATTCCCCCTTGCCGGGGGAGAACTGAAGCGCGGCAAGCTGGAGAAGGTGGGGCATGTACGAAAGATGCGTGTATTAAAGGAAGAGGGGTAGCCGCGGACTCGTGCGCCGGCCCCAGCTAACGAGCCACCGCCATTTCTTCGTCTGCCGGACATGCGCCTGCGTAAATCATTTTTCGCCGCTTTGCTCGTTACTTCGACCGTTGGCATCATTGCCGCCTCGCGACTCGCGGCGCAGCCGGCGAGCGAGGCGTGGCAGATCGTGCCGCAGCCGCAATCGTCGCTCGTGCTCGCGCGCGACGGGCAGCTCATCGGCGAGCTTGGCACGCAGTTTCGCGTGAGCGTGCCGGTGCGCTCGCTGCCGCCGTACGTTGGCGAGGCGTTCATCGCGGTAGAGGATCAGCGTTTCTACAAGCATGACGGCGTCGACGTGGTGGGGATGGCCGCGGCGCTCAAGGATGCGCTGCGCGGGCACGCGCGCGGCGCGAGCACCATCACGCAGCAGCTCGTCGGCAACATGCACCCCGACATCATCGACCGCTCCGACCACTCGATCTCGCGCAAGATCCACGAGCAGAACGCCGCGCGGGAAATGGAGCGTCACTACGACAAGCAGCAAATCCTCGAGGCGTATCTCAACCAGATCCACTTCGGACACGGGTGGTACGGCATCGAGGAAGCCGCGCGCCACTACTTCGGCATCCCGGCCGCGCGGCTGTCGCTCGCGCAGGCGGCGACGCTCGCCGCGCTGCCGAAGGGGCCCGCGCTCTATGATCCCGTGAGGCATCCCGATCGCTCGAAGCAACGGCGCGACCTCGTGCTCTCGCTCATGGCGCAGCAGGGCTACATCACCACTGAGGCGGCAGCGGCTGCGAAGGCGGAGCCCGTCGTCACCGCGCCCTCGATGGCGATCGCCGCCGCACCGTACGTCGTCGACGTCGTGCGACGTGAGGCGGAGAGTGCAGGAATATCGGTGATGACGGGTGGGTTCCAGATCACGACGACCATCGATGCGCAGCTGCAGACGCTCGCCACCGATGCGCTCGTGTCCGGGCTGGCGCGTGCGGAGGCGCGCGCGGGGTACAAGCATCCGACGTTCGCCGCGCGCACCGCGGGGAGCAGCGACTATCTGCAGGGCGCCGTCGTCGCGATCGATCCCGAGGACGGCGACGTGCTCGCGCTGGTTGGTGGCCGCAACTATGCCGATTCGCACTTCGATCGCGCGCTCAACGCGCTGCGCCAGCCCGGATCGTCGTTCAAGCCGATCGTCTACTCGACGGCGATCGCCGACACCTTCACTGCGGCGTCGATCGTCTACGACACCGCGCTCGCCGTCCCCCTCGACCGCAACGGCGTCTACCGCCCGCGCAACGACGACGGCCAGTTCCTCGGCCCGATGACGCTGCGCGATGCGCTCGTGCGCTCGCGCAATCCGGTGGCGGTGCAGCTGGGCCTCGTGGAGGGAATGGACACGATCTCCGCCCTCGCGCACGCGCTCGGCATCACGACGCCGATCTCGCCGTATCCCGCGAGCGCGATCGGCGCGTCGGCGGTGCGGCCGATCGAGATGGTCGCGGCCTATGCTGCGTTCGACAACGATGGATCGCATGTGACGACGCGCTTCATCCACAGGATCACCGATGCGAGCGGGCGCCAGGTGTACGCCAAGCGCAGCGTCGCGCGCGACTCGGTGCTCGATCCGCGCGTCGCATTCGTGGTGCGCGACATGATGCGCGACGTCGTCACGCGCGGCACGGCGACGAGCGTGCGTCGCTATCTCCCCGAGCGCATCAGTGCAGCCGGAAAAACGGGAACGACGAACAACGACACCGACGCGTGGTTCGTGGGGATGACGCCGGAAGTCGTCGCCGGCGTGTGGGTGGGCTTCGACAAGCCGGTGCCGATCGCTCCCGGTGCAGCAGGCGGTTCGGTCGCCGCGCCGATCTGGGGTGACATGATGGGTCGCTACTATCAGTCGCGCTCGAGCGGTGCGTGGAATATTCCCGAGGGGATCGCAGCGGTGGACTTCGACCGCGACACGATGGCGCCGGCCGACAGCACGACCGTGCCCGAGCGCCGCTACACGGAGTATTTCCTCGAGGGAACGCAGCCCGGGGATCCGTGGATCATCTTCGCGAACGGGCCGATAACGTTTTAGCTGGTCCGCGACGATGAGCACGAGGGCGGGCTTGAACTGCGATGCACCTACCCGTTTGTGCGCGCGCCGAGCTGCTTTAGTAGCGCCGCTGCAGCAGGCGCCGAAGATGCCGGGTTTTGGCCCGTAGTGAGTTGGCCGTCCGTTACGACGTACGGTGCCCAATCATCGGCATGCGAATAGATGCCGCCCTTTGCCTTGAGTTCGTCCTCGACGAGGAACGGCACAACGTTCGTCAGCTCGACGGCGGCTTCTTCGGTGTTGGTGAAGCCCGTGCATTTCTTTCCCTTCACCAGCGGCGCGCCATCCGCCGATTTGGCGTGGCGAAGCGCGCCCGGGGCGTGGCAGACGAGCGCGATGGGTTTGCCGGCTGCAATGAAGGACTCAATAAGCGCGATCGAGCTCTTGTCCTCGGCGAGATCCCACAACGGGCCATGGCCACCGGGATAGAACACGGTATCGAAGTTCGTTTCCGAAACGGAATCGAGGCGCACTGTCGCCGCGAGCTGCGCCTTCGCAGCCGGATCCGCTTCGAAGCGGCGGGTAGCGTCGGTCTGGAACGATGGCTCGTTGCTCTTCGGATCGAGCGGTGGCTGTCCGCCCTTTGGTGAGGCCAGCACGATTTCCGCGCCGGCGTCCTTGAATTCGTAATAGGGCGCAGCCAGCTCCTCGAGCCAGAACCCGGTCTTCCGGCCCGTGTTGCCGAGTTGGTCGTGCGAGGTTAGAACGATTAGGACTCTCATCTCAATTCCTTATTCGAAGGGCGGAGTTTCGACTGAATAATGGTAACGCCCGATCACGTGTCGCGGTTCCATCGGGCGACTCGATCTCACCGACGCTGTTCTCGTCCCAGGCGCTTCATTTGCGCCGGCCATTCGCGGAAGCGACTTTACTTCAATGACCGACCGCCGGTACGACGACGAAGAAATCGCGGCAATCTTCCAGAAGGCTGCCGAGGGTCCGCAGAGCACATCGCTGTCGGCGCCTCATAGCGAAGGCATGACGCTCGAGGAGTTGCAGGAGATCGGCCGCGAGGCCGGGCTCTCGCCGGAAGCGGTCGCACGCGCCGCACAGTCGCTCGCGATCCGTGCGCCGTCGGACGCACGCACCTTTCTCGGAATGCCGATGGAGGTCGGACGCACGATCGAGCTCGGTCGCAAGCTCAAGGATGAAGAGTGGGAGCATCTCGTCGGCGAGCTGCGCGTGGTGTTCAAGGCGCGTGGCAAGGTGAGCTCCGGTGGATCGCTCCGTCAGTGGACGAACGGAAATCTCCAGGCGCTGCTCGAGCCGACGCCAACGGGCCACCGCCTGCGGCTCTCCACCGTGAAGGGCGACGTGCGCGGCTGGACGATGCTCGGCGCTCTCACGCTCTCGATGAGCGGAATCACAGCCATCGTCGCCGCAACCGCAGGGCATCTGGTTCCCGCCATGCCAGGTGTAGTGATGCTCGCGCTCGTCGGCGCAGGCTCGATCGCGAACGGAGCGCTCCGTCTTCCGAATTGGGCGCGTACGCGCGGCCGTCAGATGGATGCGATCGCCGAGCGGCTCGCACTCAACAGCGGCTCGACGAGCGAGCCACCAACAAGCTGAACGACGCAGGACCAGCTCGCAAAAACTTGTTTGAATTCAAGATAATGTCCTACCGCGCCCGTTTCCCCGACGCGATCATTCGCTCGAATCGCGGATCGCCCCGGAGCTCAGCGAACGTCGGGTCCACCGCCAAATATGCCGGCGTTATGTAGTAAAACTCCTTCAGCAGCTTGTCGAGCAGATCCATCGCGTGATCGTTTTCCCCAGCGATGGCATAGATAAGTGCGAGCGAGTGCTCTGTTTCCGGACCATCATTCGCATCGCGAGACAGCGGGAGGAGAGCCACAGCACGTCTACCTTCGCGGATGGCTTCCTCGCTCCGGCCAGCGAGGGCGAGTGAAAGCGCGAGCTGCTGGATCAGAAAGGCATTGTCGGGCGCAGAGCGCAGCAGCGCGACGTAGTGCATGCGCGCCGTGTCGGCGTATGCGATCCGCTTCGCCCTGTTTCCGCGCATGACGTACGATTGCGCAAGAACGAGTGCCCAGCTCGCGGTGTCTGCATCGAAGGCGTCGGGACGAAGCGTGCCGATGAAGGCGAGCTGCGCGCTGTCCATCGTCCACATCGCCTCCCGATACTGGCTGATGAATGCAACCACGCGCGTCGAGTCGAAGGTCGTACCCGTCCCGCGAATCGCCGCGTGCGCTCCCGCGAGATCGCCATCCGCGACAAGGGTGAGCGCGCGGAGCTGGAGCAGCGCAGAGCTCTCCGGGTCGATCGCGAGCGCCCGCCCCACAGCCTGCGCGGCTTCCACGGAGCGTTTCATCCGAAGAAGCACGAGGACGAGTCGCCCCACCGCCTGAGAATCGCGGGGATCGTGCGCGACGGCCTGCGCCGCATGCTCGGCCGCCGCATCCCAGCGACCCATGTGCTCTTCCGCAGTAGCGGCGGCCGCGAGCGACGGCGCATTCGGCCCATTCGCGAGTCCTTTCTCCGCTTCCGCGAGCCCCTGCGCGTAGTCGCTTCGCACTTGCGTGAGGTAAAGCGCGCGCGATGCGTGCGCCTCGATCGAGCCGGGTGCCAGCTTGAGGCCGCGCGCAGTAGACTGGTCGGCGGAGTCCGCGAACTCGGGGAGTGGCTGGCTGTAGTAAAAGAGCTGCGCATACACGCGACCGAGCGAACTCCACGCGAGCGCAAAGCCCGGATCGCGCGTGGCGGCATCCCGCAGCAGAGTAATCGCGCGTCGAGCGTTCGTCGGCGTGAATCCCCGCCCCATCGTGCCCTGCGCTCTGAGGAAGGCGTCGTAGGCGAGCAGATTCGAGGTTGGCCGCGATGCCAGCTGCGCCTGCGCGGGCGCAGTGAGCGTAATTTGCAGTGCCTGCGCGACCCTCCCGGCGATGTCCGATTGCACCTGAAAAACGTCCGTGAGCGGTGCGTCGAATGGCTGCGCCCATTTGTCCGTCGAAGATCCGACATCCACGAGCTCGGGGCTCACGCGCACGCGATTGACTTTCCCGGACTCCTTCGCCCATCGCACGCGCCCTTCGAGAATGTAGCGGACGCCGAGCTCCTCTCCGATCTGCTTCGCCGATTTCGTGGTGCCACGATACTGTCTTGCGCTTGCCGTGCCGATGACCTCGATGCCCGGAACGTTCGCGAGCTTGTCATGCACCGCCTCCGTCATTCCCTCGGCGAAGTAGCCGTCGGCGGAGTCGCCCTGATTCTCGAAGGGAAGCACCACGAGTCGAATTGCGCTCGCGGCGACCTCCACGGAGGCAGCCGTATGCTTCGCTCGCCACGCGAGCACCGCGACGCCCGCGATCACGAGTGCAAGCACACCCGCCATCACCGCAATCCGCGTCGCGGAAGGGGTGCGCCTCGGCGCATCCGCTGGCGCCCGTTGTGTCTCGTCCAGCGCACGAGAGAATTCGCCAGCGCTCTTCCATCGATCCGCGGCGATCGGCTCGAGCGCTCGGCGCAGCACCCCGTCGATTCGGCTCGACACTGCCGGGCGCACCATACAGATCGACGGCGGCTCGCTCGCGAGCATGCGCGCGATGATCGCCTGCGCCGTCGGCCCGGTGAACGGAGGCTCGCCGGCGAGCGTCTCGTAAAACACAGCGCCCAGCGCGTAGACATCGCTGCGCGCATCGAGCGTGCGCTGTCCGCTCGCCTGTTCGGGGCTCATGTACTGCGGCGTCCCAATCGATGCTCCCGTCGCGGTGAGCGTCGGTACTCCGGGCCCGAGCACGCCGCTTTCGAGCGCCTGCGCAATTCCGAAATCCGCGAGGAGTGCGTCGCCCTGCTTCGTCAACAGCACGTTCTCGGGCTTGATGTCACGGTGGATCACGCCGCTCAGGTGCGCGTAGTCGAGCGCGCCCGCGAGCTCGCGCACGATTCGTAGCGCATCTTCCACCGAGAGCTGGATCTCGCGCTTCAGCCGCGCTCGGAGCGTCTCGCCATCCACGAAGGGCATCGTGAACCAGAGCCGACCGTCCGAGGTCTCGCCCGAGTCAAAAACCCCGAGCACGTGTGGGTGCTGGAGCCTGCCCGCAGTGGCAACCTCGCGACGGAATCGGTCGGGCCCGAGCGTCGCCGAAGAGTCCGCATGCAGAATCTTGATTGCGACCAGCCGCTGATGCTTGTTGTCGTGGGCAAGGTACACCGTCGCCATGCCGCCGCGGCCGAGCTCTCGCTCCAGCGTATACGCCACACCGATCGCCGCCTGGAGCATCTCCTGTTCCGCCGGCGTCACCGTGTCATGCTCCCGCGAGTCGTCAAGAATTGAAGTCTACGGATGCATGCCGCACGTCGCCAGCGTGCAGATGCAAAAGCGCCGCGGCATTTCTGCCACGGCGCTTTTCCCCAGCATCCATACGATCAAGGTAGCGCTACACCCCCGCGTGAACCTCCGCGTGCTCATCCACCTCTTCGACCAGCGTTGGCTCCCCGGGCAACACCAGCTCGCCCTCCGGCTCCAGCGCTATCGCGAACACCTCGTCCAGCGTGCTCACCGTGTGGAAGGTGAGGCTGTTGCGAA
>JBDTXL010000526.1:0-21536 GCA_040006195.1 Gemmatimonadota bacterium
CGCGCGTGATGAGCCGCGCGCAGGTGCAGGCGGTGCTCGAGCACATGCGGCAGCCAACCGGCGAGATCACCTCGGAACCAATGATTCGCGAGGTGGCGGAGCGCTACGGCGTGAAGGCGTTCGTCACCGGCGATGTGGCATCGCTCGGCTCGGGTTACACCGTGTCCGCGGAGCTCATCGCCGTGAAGAGCGGCGAGACGCTCGTGTCCGTTCGCGAGGATGCTGTCGATTCGAGCAAGTTGCTCGACGTCGTCGATAAGGTGTCGGATCGGCTGCGCCGGGGGATCGGCGAGTCGCTCTGGACGGTGCGCGCGAGCGCGCCGCTCGAGCAGGTGACGACGTCGTCCCTACAGGCGCTCCGGCTCTATTCGCAGGCGATTCGTATAGGCGATCAGGAGGGCGACACGCATCGCGCCGTCGATCTTCTCCGGCAGGCCGTAGGCTTCGATACGAATTTTGCCATGGCGTACCGCAAGCTCGGCATCTACCTGCTCAACATGGACTCCCACGCCGCTTCGGACGATGCTCTCGCGCGTGCATATAGAAACCGCGCGCGGCTGCCGGAGGTCGAGCGGTACAACACGGCCGGCTCGTATTTCTCGAGCATGTTCCTGTACGACAGCGCAATCACGACCTATCGCTCCTTGCTCGCACTCTATCCAACGGACGTACGCGGGCTCGCGAACCTCGGCGCCGTCTACATGGACCTCCGCGAGTTCGCACGCGCGGAGTCTCTTTATCGCCGCGCGATCGAATCCGACTCTACCATCGGTCTGCTGTACAATCACCTCGCGACTGCGCAGTTCAATCGCGGCAACTACGCCGAGTCCGAGCACACCCTCGACGTGCGAGCGCTTCGCTTTCCGCGCCAGCAGGACGATCAGTTGATCGAAGTCGGCATCGACATGAAGCGCGGTAGCTACGATTCCGCAAAAGCGCTGACGAGCAAGTTGCTCACGGATGCGGGCTCCGATGCCGCGAGTCGCCTCGAGCCGCTCAAGATACTCGGTACGCTCGCGCTGGTACGCGGACAGCTTGGAGAGTCCGACCGCGATTTCGAGAGCGTCGCGGCCCTGCAGGCCGGCGAGGGAAGCGGTGGTGGATATCTCGAGGCCGCCGTGGCGCTCGCCTTCTGTGATATCTGGTATCGGCACGACAACGCGCGCGGGCTCGCGCTGCTCGACGCGGCCATCGCGCGCTATCCGCTCGCATCGCTGGAGCCGCTCGATCGCAACTACGCCACTCTCGCCTACATATATGCGCTCGGAGGCCGCCCCGCTCGCGCGCGCGAGCTCCTCGCGGACGTGCGTGCGAACGAGCGTGTTCCCGGCGCGACGCGCGGCGGACTCGGGATCCGCGACGAAGGCACGTATCTCCGCGCGCTCGGCGCGACGGAGCTGGCCGAGGGAAAGCCGGCGCAGGCGGTCCTCACGCTACGCCAGTCGGTGAAGCTGTACTTCTGCCCGACATGCACCCTTCCCGATCTCGCACGCGCGCTCGAGCTCGCGGGGTACCCCGATTCGGCAATTGCCGTGTACCAGCAGTATGTGACCACGCCGTGGTCCGAGTGGCAGAATGCACTCGGTGAGTTCAGCGTCACATCGTACGAGCGACTGGCGGCACTGCACGAAGCGCGAGGCGACACGGCACAGGCGATCGCGAACTACGAGAAGGTCACGGCACTATGGGAGCACGCGGATCCGGAGCTCCAGAAAAGTGTCTTGAATTCAAGAGATCGTTCGGCGTCTCTGCGTGCCGCGCATCGCGTCGCAGCTCGTTAGCCAATCGAGGCAATCAGCCTTCAGTGAAAGCGAAGCGTCGGCCCGGTGCTCTCCTCCGGCGCCGGCTCCGGAGGTGGCGGCGGCGAGATCCCGTTCATCGCCTGCAGAACGAGCCAACTGAGACCATCGATGATGAGCACGAATCCGCCCATGACCAGGATCGTCACGACGAAGGTCTTGTCGAAACCGCGCTCGCCCTTCTGGAGCTCTGCGAGCAGCGCGTCGTGACTGAGGCTCCGATAGTGCTCGATGTTCGTCTTCGCTCCCGACACCGCCAGCAGCGCGAAGAGATAGCCGACGATTGTTATCGCAATGATGCGGGCGACCGCCGGGCGGCTCATGCCATCCCGTCATTGACAATACCGATCGTCATCCACCACCTCGGGAGCGTGAGACGCGAAACGCGGGCAGAATCTTATGCCCTCGCTTCCCTGTCGGCTAGCGCGATTCGCGGAGCGGTAGCCTGGGCTTTGCGGGCGCCGTTCCAGCCGCTCCCAGCTTGTCGACATCGCGCATCCAGACCTCGAGGCCGCCATCGGCGAGCGTGTGCTCGTAGCCTGCGACCAGCTGCGCGTGGTACCTCGTGAGGTCGAAGCGAAAGACGTCGTCGGGATCGAGATCGACGATCTGCATTTCCGCGTCGAGCATGAGCAGCCTGCCGAATCTGAGCGTTCCGCCCTTGAAATACATGTAGTTCGGAGCCTGTGCGTCGGGAGGCACGAGCGCGTGCTCTCGCCCGTGCGCCTGGCTCGCCCCGAAAAGCTGCACCACCTGATCGCCCTCGACGCGCACCGCGACGACTCGCCCTTCGATCGACGGTGGCGGAAGAATCTTCGACGGGTCGAGAAAGATGTCGTTCTCGCGCACGGTCGCACCTGTCGCTCCCTTCAGATCGAGCAGCTTCTCGAGCGAGAGGCCGAACAGCTTCAGCACCTTCTGGCCATTCAGTCCCAAAAACTTCGTCTTCGTCGGATGGATGCGGATCATCCCACTCCGCGTGACGTCGAGTGAACCGGTGATCTCGAAGTTGACCGTGATCACCTTGTGCAGCCGCCCCGTCAGCACGATGTGATCACCCTCCGTGCGCAGATGCTGATGCGTGAGCGGCGAGCCCTTGTACCCGAACACGTAGTCGTTGAGCAGCACGCTCAGGTCGAGCCCGGTCAGCCCGACCTCGGCTGTGTCGATCGCGATCGTGAACGAGCGCTTGTCATCGAAAAGAATCGGACCGCCTTCCTTGCTTCGCATCGCACCGTCGAGTCGGCGGATGTGCAGCACGATGTTCGTATCGACGTAGAAATCGACGTGGCGCATCGAGACGCGCGTTCGCCCGCTCGACGAATCGCGCATGGATGACCGCACTGGGGCTGCAACCGTCGGACCTCGCGACGGGATTGGTGCCAGGAGGCCCCAGATGCCGAGGCTGACGATGAGGAATCCGGGTACGCGCTGCTGTGCGGCGAATGGCATACCGGAAGTATCGCCTTCATCACACGTGGCCGTTGGGAATTCAGTGCTATCCCCACCCTGCCTGCGAGAGGGCACGGGCGCGCGAGCGCCGCGTCGCCCGAATTGCACGCATTCGCACCGTGTGCCATTGTGAGAGCCAACCTGGCTCCGGAGATTGTAGCCAAGGCTACTCGCGCTCGCTTCTCTCGCCATACGCATGCAATTCCAGCCGGTCGTCTTCGCAGTCGTCGTCGCGGTGCTCGTCGTCTCGCTCACGGCGCTCGCGCGCAGGCTGCCGATTCCAACGCCGATTCTTCAGATGCTCGCAGGCTTCGCCGTCGGGATGATCCCCGGCGTCACGGTCCCGGCGCTGGATCCGAATCTCGTCTTCTTCGTCTTTCTACCGCCCATCCTCTGGTCAGCGGCGATGTTTACGTCGCTGCGCGAGTTCAAGCGGAACCTCGACAAGATCGGCACACTCGCCATCGGTCTCGTGATCGTGACGGCCGCGATCGTCGCCGTGGTCGCGCGGCACCTCTTCCCCGACATCCCATGGTCGGTCGCCGTTGCGCTCGGCGCGATCGTGTCGCCGCCCGATGCCGTGGCCGCCACAGCAATCGTGTCCCGGCTTCCGGTGCCCCGCCGAGTGATCACCGTGCTCGAGGGCGAAAGCCTCGTCAACGACGCATCGGCGCTGGTGCTGTACCGCACCGCGGTTGCTGCCGCTGTCACAGGCATGTTCAGCTGGGGCGAGTCGATCGTGCGCTTTTTCATCGATGCGGGAATCGGTAGCCTCATCGGCCTGCTCGTCGCGTGGCTGATCGTGCGCGCGCTGCGGCTCACGAAGGATCCGCTCGCCGAGGCGCTGCTCACGCTCGCCGGTCCATACGTCGCCTGGTCGGCCGCGGAGTCGTTGCACGTATCGGCCGTGCTCGCGTGCGTTGCGGGTGGTGTCTACCTGCAGCAGAGTCTCTCGACGGCCGTCGGAGCGTCGTCGCGGCTGCAGTCGCGCGTGGTGTGGGAACTCGTGGTCTTCCTCGTCAACGCGCTCATCTTCCTCCTCCTCGGCGCACAGTTCGGCAGCTTGATGGGGCAGGTGCCACACGAGGAGGTGCGGACGGTGTTCATCGACGGCGGAATCATCACGGCCGTCGCCATCGTGGTGCGCGTTATCTGGGTTCCATTCGTAACGGTGCTCCCACGCCTGAGTGCCGAAGTGCGGCGGCGAACGCCGAAGCCGAACTGGAAATCGCTCACACTCGTCTCGTGGACGAGCATGCGCGGCGTGGTGTCGCTCGCGACGGCACTCGCGCTGCCGCTCACCATCGCGAGTGGAGCGCCGTTTCCACATCGCACCGAGATCATCCTCATCACGATGTGCGTGATCGTGTTGACGCTCCTGGTGCAGGGACTTTCGCTCTCGTCGATCGTGCGCGCGCTGCACTTCGTTCCGGAGGAGGCGCATCACGCCGAGGAGCGGCTCGCGCGACGCGAGGCGACGAGACGAGGGGCGGAGGCGCTCGAGGACCTGTCGCACGAGCCGTGGGTCGACCAGCGCGACGTCGAGGCGCTGCGCACGGAGCTCAGGGAGCGACTGCGGACGAACGATCAGGAGGGCGGAAGCTTCGCGGGGCGGCGGCGGCTTCGCATCGCGATGATCGGCGCCGAGAGGAGGATGCTGATCCGGCTCCGCGACGAGGACGCGATATCGGACGAGGTGCTGCGCTCGCTCGAGCAGGAGCTCGACCTCGAGTCCGTGCGCGCGGGCGGCGGCGACGTCGTCTAGCCGTAGACTCTCGAAGCCGGTTCGCTCTCGAGCGCTGCGGGCTTGCGCGTGGCGCCCTCCTCGAGCCGCTCGGTACGGCTCAGCCGCTCGACATCGATCGCGATGACGCCGTCCGGCCCGTTGGCGAAAATGCTCGCGAATTTCACATCCCACCGGACCTCATCCCACACGTAGGATGATCGCGTCGATACGCGAGTGGAGAACGTCTCCTCGAGCGCGTTGACGAAGATCAGGAACTCCGCCTGCGAGTCGGCGAGGCTTTCGGGCGTGACGCCGGCGAGCGGGCTGTCGGCAGTGATGGGATGCACGACGGTCCAGTGCAGCGAAAAGAACTCGACCGAATTCCGCTCGAGCGTGAGCTGATGAAAGTTGCGAGCGCGCACGCCGTCGATGTTCTCGAAGCGCGCCATGCTGAGGCGGGCCTGGACATCGCTCAGCTCGCCCGGCTGCGTGTTCACAATGCGGAACATCAGTCCGCGACCGCCCTCGTATGGAGCGATGATCGCCGACTCGCTGAACGCGATGTTCATGCGCGGCCGAGTGAGCCGGGCTATCAGCAGTCCGAACGCGATGACGAGGGTGACGGGACCGAGAAACGACTCGAGATTGGCGAGCCAGTTCGCCGTCGTGCCGAAGGCGTGGATCATCCCGGTGCCCGTCGTCGTGAAGATGCCGATGCTGTACGTGAACGCCTGGAGAAAGGGATCGGTAAGTCCCATCACGTCGGTGCCACGCAGCGCGCTGTCGCCGAGTGAGACGAAAGCGAGAGCGAAGATTCCATTCAAAAGGAGCAGCACTGCCATCATCGACGTGAAGAACATCGTCCAGGTCGCAGCCAGGGCGGCGAGGTAAAAACGTGCGAGGCGCTGCGCACCCAATCCGTACTTCTTGCTGTTCGGCTTGCCGTCGCGATTGAGAAAGCGCCCGCGAACGGCGTTCGCGACGACGGAGCCGAAGCCAAGATCGGCGGGCTGCGTAGTTGGCGGCGGATCGTCGTCGAGCGGCTCGTTCGGCGCGGTCACGAACGGCTCTGGCAGGGCGTTGGCATGCTGTAAATGATCCGCCGCGCGGACGGAAGATGCAAGCAACGTAGGTGCATTTGTACGAAGGTGTCAGGCCTGCGGGCCGAACGCCGACTGCGCCGCGCTCATTCGAACGGACTCTATCAGTGCCCCCTGTGCCTCCGCCTGCTTCGTGAGCTGGGCGTAGTCGACGTTTCCGAGCGCGGGGATCGCCGCGCGGCTTGCTTCGAGCGCGGTCCACATCCCGCGCTTTCCATGCACACCGAGCGCGAGCATCTCGACCGCTTCGAGGAGATGCAGCGGTCCATGGGACGAGTCGTCAAGCCTGAGCTTGAGCTCGAGCCCCTTTTCGGAGAGCCATCCAAAGACTCGCCGGGGCACGCTCGACTCATCGTTCAATTCGGCGAGCAGCGCTTCGAGGACCTGACGCTCGCTCTGGACCTCCGGTCGAAGCGTGCGAGCCATGGCGCCTGCGGCGCCATGGCCGTGCTCGCGCTCGATGTGATCGAGAATAGCCAACGCGCCTTCCGAGCCGGCAAAGTGGTCCTTTAGATAGGTCGCAAGATTGGTTGTCGACACGATGCTGCTCCCTCGAGTGGATGGCTGATGACTTTCTCTTAGGCGTCTTTCGTGCCGCGGCCACCATGCAGCGCCGCGAGCGCGCTCGTCGCTGCGAACACCCCGCACATGCCGTGCACGCCCCCGCCCGGCGGAGTCGATGCGGAGCACAGGTAGAGCCCCTTCACGGACGTCGCGTACGGATTGGCGCGCAGTGCCGGTCGAAAGAGAAGTTGTCGCAGTGTGTTCGCGCCAGCGCCAATGTCTCCACCAACGAGATTCGCGTTGCCGAGCGATAGCTCCGAGGCCTTGGTGACACGCCGCGCGAGAATGCAGTCGCGAAAGCCCGGCGCAAAGCGCTCGATCTGACGCTCGATGCGATCGCTCACGTCGACATCGGATCCGTTCGGAACGTGGCAGTAGCCCCACAGGGTATGCTTGCCCGGCGGCGCGCGTGTCGGGTCGAACACACTCGGCTGCGCGACCAGGACGAACGGCTTCTCCGCGTGCTCGCCGTTCCAGGGTGCCCCCTCTGATGCGACCAGCTCGCCGAGTGTGCCGCCGAGATGGAGTGTACCGGCAGCTGCGCACGCGGGATCGCGCCACGGCACCGGCTCGCCGAGTGCCCAGTCGACCTTGCACACGCCTGGGCCGTAGCGGTACTTCGCGAGCGCGCTCCGATAGCTGCCCGAGAATCGATCACCGGCTATAGCGACCGCCTGCCGCGGGGTGACGTCGAGCATGATCGTCTTTGCATCGGGAATGTCGCGAAGCGATGAAACTGGCGAGTCGGTGACGATCTCGCCGCCCAGCGAGCGAAAATACGAGGCGAGTGCGTTCGAGATGCTCTGCGATCCGCCGGCGGGGATCGGCCAGCCTGTGCGATGCGCGACCGCCGCAAGCACGAGGCCGATCGAAGCGGTGGCGGTTCGTGTGAGCGGCATGATCGTGTGCGTGCACAGTCCGGCGAAGAGGCCGCGCGCGAGCTCTCCGTCGAAGCGACTTTTCGCGAGCGATTCGGCCGACCGTAGTGCGGAGAGACCGAAGCGGCCCGTCGTGATCGGATGACGGGGCGGATGCACGGGCGCCAGGGCGTCGGCGCGGATCTCCTCCCAATGCTGGGTAATCGGGCGGACGAGCGCATCGTACGCGCGCGCGTCGACGCCGAGCGTCGCACCGGTTTCCTCGATGGAGTTCCGGAGAACGGCTGATGGGCCGTTGTCGAAGGGGTGCGCCATCGCAGTGGGTAGATCGATCCAGCGGAGGCCGTGCTTCTCGAGTGGCAGTGACCTGAAAAACGGCATCGCGACGCCCATCGGATGCACCGCCGAGCCAACATCGTGCATGAACCCCGGCAGTGTCAGCTCGGCCGAGCGGGCTCCGCCGCCGATCGTCGGCTGCTGCTCGAGCACGAGCACCGAGAGTCCGGTCTGTGCGAGGACGATCGCGGCGGAGAGACCGTTGGGGCCGGAGCCGACAACGACGGCGTCGTAGCTGTGACGATCAGACATGCGCGCGCGCTCGTCACGGGGGGGGTGAGACGACGTCGAGGTGTTGGTTGAGAAGGCAAAGGCTGGACCAGCTGGAGCGCATGGTGTGCCTGTGAACGCATCGCAATCTGCCCGTGCGAAGAGATCGATGAGACCGTGGGCAATGATCAACGGCCAGATACGATTGGTTCGCAGGTAGTACGCTGAGAACAACAGCGCTATCAGTAGTACTGTGACGAGTGCGAGCGGGCCTTGGTAGAGTTGGAAGAGCATCCGCAGGGCAACCGCACATGAGAAGACGGTTGTAATTCCGACGCGTTGGCGAAGCACGTTGGCCACGTACCAGAAGTAGAACCACTCCTCGAGCACAGGATTCACGAGTACCAGCGGGCCTGCGCGGCGGCGCGAGACTACGCCGAGAGCGAGATGGCGAGGAAGACCAAGGGCGTGCTTCCGACCACGCACGCAAACTCCTTCGCTCTGGTTAGCGGAGGAGGCGCCAGCTGGGCATCAATGTCGGCGGTCGATTGGGCGAGGTGCACCAGGGGCGAGAACATGGTCGCGCCTGTGCATCGGCGCCAGAGGACGAATCGTGTGGCTGCAGGTCGCTGCGGCTCCGAATTGTACGTAATATAGTGGTTTAAGATAGCGCCATTAATTCTTTACATCGCAAGAAGTTACGTACGCCTCAATTGAAGTCTCAAGTGAGAGAACTTCGCGGCGACCGCCCCGCGGGCGAGTCGATCTCCTCTTCGCTCTCGCGCTCGATTAATCCCATCCAGCCTGCTCTGCCCCGCCCATTCGGACAGCGCTCGCTCCTCGCTCCTGTCCCGCGAACCCAACACGTCGTACTTTCGCTGGATGCACTCAATCGCCCGCACCTTCGTCATCGCCTGCGTACTCGGCGCCTGCGCTCACCCGCGACATACCGGCCCCGGCGCCGAGTGGGTCGCTCCGCCCGGAACCGGCAAGCACCCGTTTTCCGAAGCCGTCAAAGTCGGTCGGATGCTCTACCTCTCCGGACAGCTCGGAACCGACAGTACCGGAACTCTCGCGAGCGGCGGGATCAAGGGCGAGACACGGCAGGCGCTCGAGAACATCAAGCGGGTCCTCGCCGCCAACGGTTCGTCGATGGACGACGTTGTGAAGTGCACCGCCATGCTTGCCGACATCAAGGAGTGGGCGGGGATGAACGAGGTATACGTCACCTACTTCCCGAAACACCTCCCCGCCCGCAGCGCATTTGCTACCAACGGCCTCGTGCTCGGTGGGCGCATCGAGCTGGAGTGTATGGCCACCCGCACCGAGGACACGAAATGAGGATGTCGATTCGAGCGTTTGCCGCCGCCGCGTGGCTCACCGGTGTGCTGCTCGCGCCAGCCGTGGCGCGCGCACAGTCGATGACGCTCACGCCCGACCAACAAGCGCTCCACGACATCTACAAGGAGCTGATCGAGACCAATACCGAGGACTCGGCCGGCGTCGGCAGTGTGACCAAGGCAGCCGAGCAGATCGCGGCGCGCTTTCGCGCGGCAGGATATCCGGAGTCCGACATCAAGCTACTCGGCCCCACCGCGGACAAGCACGCGGTTGTCCTGCGCCTGCACGGCACGGGCGCCAGGAAGCCGTTGCTGCTGCTCGCGCATCTCGACGTCGTGATGGCACTTCCGACGGACTGGACGACCGACCCCTTCAAGCTGGTGGAGAAGGACGGCTACTTCTACGGACGCGGCTCGATCGACGACAAGGCGATGGCGTCGATCTTCGTCGCCAACATGATCCGCTACAAGAAAGAGGGCTTCGTTCCGGATCGCGACATCATCCTCGCGCTCACGCCGGACGAGGAGAAGTCGGGACGTATGGGAGCCGACTGGCTTGTGAAGAATCACAAGGAGCTGATCGACGCCGCATACGCGATCAACGAGGGCGGCGGCGGATCGCTCAAGAATGGAAAGCCGTTTCTTCAGGCCGTGCAGGCGACGGAGAAGGCGTTCACGAATTTCACGCTGACTGCGAAGAATCCCGGCGGACACTCGTCGGTTCCGCGCCCGGACAACGCGATCTACCAGTTGGCGAACGGCCTCGTGCGCTTCGAGAAGTTCAAATTCCCGGTACAGCTGAACGAGGTCACGCGCGCGTTCTTCGAGGGCACGGCCGCGATCGAGACGCCTGCGACCGCCGCCGCGATGCGTGCGATCCTGAAGAATCCGAACGACGCCGCCGCGTCGGCGACGCTGTCGAAGGATCCGCGGTACAACTCGATCCTGCGCACAACGTGCGTCGCGACGCGGTTGAGCGGCGGCCACGCGGACAACGCATTGCCGCAGACGGCGACGGCGCTCATCAATTGCCGCGTCTTCCCGAACGTGCCGCTCGACTCGGTGCGAAACGCGATCATCAGGGTGCTCGCCGACACGGGGATCACCGTATCGCCGTCGGAAGAGTTGGCTCCGACATCACCCTCGCCTCTCACGGCGGAGCTGCTCGACCCGATCAAGACACTTACGGGGCGCATGTTCAGCGGCGTGCCGGTGATCCCGTTCATGTCGACGGGCGCAACCGACGGCCGCTATCTCCGTGAGGGTGGAATCCCGACGTACGGCGTGTCCGGGCTGTTCGTGGAACCGTCGGACGTTCGCGCGCACGGGAAGGACGAGCGCGTGCTGCAGAAGTCGCTGTACGACTCGCAGGCGTTCCTCTACGAGCTCGTGAAGATGCTGTCGACGGAGAAGCCGAAGGTCTAGGGGCCTCCGCAGGGCGCGGTTAGGCTAGGCGCGGGGGAGTGACAGGATGAACGTGCTCCCCACGCCGAGCTGGCTTTCCACGGTGAGATCGCCGTGCATTCCGCGGGCGAGATCGCGACTGATCGCGAGGCCGAGTCCGGTACCTTCCTTCGTGCGCGTGAGCGCGGCGTCGAGCTGCACGAACGGCTGAAACACTCGATCGATCTGGTGGGGCGCGATTCCCCTGCCGGTGTCCTCGACATGCGTGACGATCCGTTCGCCGACGGGGGTGCAGCTCAATGTTATTGTTCCGCCCGCGTCCGTGAACTTGACGGCATTGCTCAGCAGGTTGAGCAGGATTTGCTGCGTCTTTTCGCGATCGCACATCGCAAAGAGATCGGCATCGCATCCGATGAGATTGAACGCGAGCTCCTTGAGACGAAGCTGCGGCACGATGAGCGCCTCGCACGTCGACATCACCTCGGCGATGGACACGCGCTCCACCTCGTATTCGATGACTCCGGCATCGACCTTCGCAAAATTCAGGATGCCGTTGATGAGCCCGAGCAGGTGCCGCTGGCTCCGCTGAATGCGCTGCAGAGCGGCTGTCTGATCTGGAGTGACGGGACCGTGCAATCCCATTTCGATCAGCTCCGCATATCCGCCGATCGCATTGAGCGGCGTGCGAAGCTCGTGGCTCATTACGGTGAGGAAGTCCGCTTTGCTCCGGTTCGCCTGCTCCGCGGCGGCGCGCGCTTGCAGCCCAGCCTCGTAGTTTCTCGCGTTGGAGATAACGAGGGATATTCCCTTGGCTGCCGTGCCGAACGATTCGAAGTCTTCCGGGGTCAGCGTCTCACGCGCGAACATCGCGATCACGCCGACGACGTGATCAGCCACGATGAGAGGATAGCCGGCGAAGGCGATCATCCCCTCTGCCTTCGCCCATTCCTGACTCGGCACGCGTGGGTCCCCAATCACCGAATTAGTAGTGTGCGCCTTCTTCTCGGCGGCGATCTTTCCGATCTTGAACTGCCCGATCGGCACGCGGCCGTGGGGTCCGTTCAGGTGCGTGTAACATCCCGCACTCGCGACGAGAATGAGAACCGGCTCCAATTGAGCGACGAGCCACACTCGCGCGAATGCCGCGTGGAGGTGGTCGACCGCCGCCTGGCAGCATCGCTGCAGGGCAACAGGCAGCGAAGTGTCGGCGATGATCGCGTTGCCGATCTCCCCTGCGAATCGCGCGTGACGCGCGACCATTTCCAATTCGACGACTCGCTGCTCGAGCTCGAACGTCGTGGCCTGCAGCTCTTCCGTCTGCGCCTCGAGCTCCAGGGAGGTGGCCTGCAGCTCTTCCGTCTGCGCCTCGAGCTCGGTCGCCAGCTCCTGGAGCTGCTGGTTCGCGAGCTCGAGCTCACTTTCGGAACGTTCCGGCGTCTGCATCTCACGGTCCTCGGGAGGGCGTCCCGGAGTGGAGGCATTTGGCGATGACGAGGGTTGTGCTGCGGACGAGCTCATAATCGTCTACCTGTGCAAACGATGAGCCCGGACGCGGCACGCCCGTTGTGCATGCGGAAGGCACAGAACTTTCCGATCTGATTGCGAGGTCGTTGTCGCGAGGACCTTCATCGTCACGCCGCAGGGCCCAGGTGGGCGCTGCGCCGGCGCGCAGCAACGAGAATGCCGACGCCCACCAGATTGGCTGCCAACACGGTCAGTGTGATCTTTACCGCGAAGAGCGATGCACTCTCGACCTTGATGATGGGAAACACCGAAAGCAAGACATAGAGCACCGTCATTGCGAGTCCGGACGCCGACGCGACCTTGAGCCATGGTGCGGGGCGCGGTGAGACGCCGCGCAAGCCGAAGAGGGGGATCGCGAACATAACGACGTATGTGAGCGCATAAAATATCCCTGAGGCATTGAAGAGCAGCTGGAAGGCCTCTGCCTGCCCCACGCCGATGAGGCTGAGCAGCGCGATCGCGAACGCGCAGATGCCGACGAGCACGATCGAATTGACTGGCGTGCGATACGTCGCGTGGAGGCGGCTGAACCAGTCGGGCAGGAGGCGATCCCAGCCCGCAACCATCGGCAGGCGGGCGACGGCGGTGAAGGCGACGTTCGTCTGTGCCACACGCATCGCGAGGGTCATCAGGATGGCGACGGTGGCGAGCTTCGCTGCGATGCCGAAGGGCCCAAAGCCGACGCGCAGCACCTGCGGCAACGGCCCTACGAGATCTATTTCGTTGGCTGGAATGTATGCGACGACGGTGCTCGTCCCGAGCACGAACATGAGCGCGATGATCGGCGCGGCGATGAGCACCGAGCGGCGCACCGCTCGCGCGGGTGATCTGGTCTCTCCGGCGAGAATGGCGACGTACTCAAAGCCGCCGAGGGCGCCGAAGCCCATTTTGCCGAGGATGTTGAGATTGAACAGCGAGAACGAGGGGATGCTCGTGCGCAAAGGATGATAGTCTCGAAGGTGACCGGTCGCGAGACCAATCACCGGTAGCAGCAGTAGCGCACCGAAGACGATCAGCATCACGACTCCACCGGCGTTGTGCACCCACTTTCCAACCGCCAGACCGATCGTCGAGGCAATGATCATGAGTGTCATGAGAACCGCCGACGCGAGCGCAACGAACCAGGTGCTCGTCGTGAGCCACGCAGCGCTCGGACCAAGCGCATACGACAGATACGTCGCACACTCCAGGCCGATCTCGGAGGTATGCACGATGACGTAGAGCCAGAGATTCCACGCGAGCATGAAGCCGACGGTCTCACTGAATCCCAGTTTGGCCCACTGGTACAGGCCGCCCTCCAGCGGAATCAAGCGGCTCAGATACATCACGACGGCCGCCGACGGCAGATAGAACAGGACGAGGGCGAGCACCCAGAATACGACGTGCGACGGCCCGAGCTTTCCGGCAACGCCAATCCACGCGAGGCCGACGATGAACAGGATCTGCGTGAGCACGAGATCGCGAACGCCGAGCTCCTTCTTGAGCGAGGCGCTGTGCGACTCGACGCGGGCCTCGGCCTGCGCCAGCTGCGCAGATGACGACTCGCTCATGGCCGCAGCTCGCCGAGCAGCTGCCAATAACGCGCCCAGGCCTCGAGTCCCTCGTGCAGCCGATGCAGGCGGAAGAACTCGTTCGGCGCGTGATAATCCTCGTCCGCAGTGGAGAACGAGAAGAAGACGGTGTCGATTCCCATATGCCGTCGAAAGAGCTCGGCGATCGGGATCGTGCCACCCATGCGAACGATCAGTGGGCGCACGCCATATACCTCGTGAAGCGCCGCAGCGGCGGCGGCGAGTGCGATGTGATCCGTCGCGATGTGCGCTGCGCGGGCACCGTGCGGATCGGCGGTAACCGACACTCGTGTGCCGGGCGGCACGTGCGTCTCGAGATGCCGCGAGACGAGCGCGACGATCTCGTCGGGATCCTGGTCCGGCACGAGACGGAAGGTGAGCTTCGCGTGCGCCTCGCTGGGGATGACGGTCTTCGATCCCGGCCCCTCGTAGCCTCCCCACATTCCGTTCACCTCGAGCGTCGGTCGCGTCCACTGGCGCTCGAGTGTCGTATAGCCTACTTCGCCGGCCACGTCGGGCGCGCCAACTTGCGAGAGATACGCCGCCTCATCGAACGGCAACGCCGCGATGTCCGCGCGCTCGTTGTTCGTGAGCTCGCACACGCGGTCGTAGAAGCCCGCCACCGCCACGCGGCCCCCGTCATCGTGCAGCGACGCGACGAGTTGCGCCATCGCGTGCAGCGGGTTCGCAACCCCGCCACCATGGCGTCCCGAATGCAGATCCTTCGCGGCACCCGTGACCGTGAGCTCCAGGGCAGCAAGTCCGCGGCTCGACACGGTGAGCGAGGGCTCGCTGATCCGCCACATCGCGCCGTCGGCAGACAACACGACGTGAGCCGCGAGCAGCTCGCTATTTTCACGGATGAAATCATCGAGGCTCGGACTGCCGATCTCCTCTTCCCCCTCGAACATGAACTTGACGTTGAGCGGAAGTGCGCGCGCAATCTCGAAGAACGAGTGCGCCACTTCGATCGGGATGAGCATCGGTGCCTTGTCGTCCGACACCCCGCGCGCGTACACCCGTCCCTCGCGCAGCGTCGGAGTGAAGGGTGCACTCGTCCACTTCTCCAGTGGATCTGCCGGCTGCACATCGTAGTGTCCGTAAACGAGCACCGTCAACCTCCCCGGCGCCCCCATCCACTCTCCGTACACGATGGGATGTCCGGAAGTCTCGATCGTACGCACCGAAAGCGGCCCTGCGGCGGCGAGCGCGCGGGACACCCACTGCGCCGCCGCGCGCACATCGGCGGCGTGTGCGGGATTCGTGCTCACGCTCGGGATCGCGGCGAAGTCGACCAGCTGCCGCAGGATCCGATCGTGCTGCCCCTCGAGATGCGCAACCACGGATTCGATCGCCGTCACGTGCCGCCATCGATCGACAACACCTGTCCCGTGATCCAGCCTGCCTCCTCCGACGCGAAGAAAAGCACACCATGCGCGATGTCGTGCACTGAGCCGAGACGCTTGAGCGCAATCTCCTCGACCAGCGCGCGCTGTCCCTCTTCGCCGTACGACTCCCACTGACGCTCGGTACTCGCATTGGAGCGAACGAAGCCCGGCGCGACATTGTTGACGGTGATTCCCCACGGCCCCAACTCGTGCGCGAGCTGACGAGTGAGGCCGATCTGCGCAGCCTTCGCCGACGCGTACGCCTGAATCCCGGTGAGGCTTACGCTGAGTCCCGCCCTGCTCGAGATGTTGATGATGCGGCCCGCGCGCGCCGCCTTCATTCCGGGCGCGACCGCCTGAGACAGATAGAACGCCGCTGTCACGTTTACATCGAAGATCTTCTGCCACTCTGCCGCCGATACTTGCTCGAGCGAGCGTCCCGTCTGTCCGAGCACGCCACCGGCATTGTTCACGAGGATGTCGACGCGCCCTGAGGCCGCCGACGCCTCGGCGACGAACGCCTCAACGGCGTGTTTGTCGGTCACGTCCACGACGCGCGCGCAACACTCGGCGCCCGCGATCTCGACCAACCGTCCCGTTTCCATGATTCCATCTTCGAGGAGATCGCAGGTCCACACCCGCGCGCCGTTCCGCCCGAATGCCTCCACGATCGCTCGGCCGAAGCCGTGGGCGGCGCCGGTAACGATGGCCGTCCTGCCGTGAAAGTCCCACATCATGTGATGGACGTTGCGCGTGCGGTGGATGCGAGCGCGTCGAGCGTTTCGAGCGACAGCTCGCGCGTTCCGTTCTCGATCTCGTGAATCAGCTCGACGAGGCGAGCGGTGAGCGGGGCGGCCACACCCGCCTCCTCACCGATCCGCACGATGATCCCGAGCTGCGCATCGACTTCAGTACGTCGCTTCCGCACGGCAAGGTCACGCCAGATGCCACTGTGCGTCTTGATCGAGCGCCGATTATGCGTCACGAGCTCATCGAGCGACTGCGCGGCGGCGCCGGCAGGCGCCTCGGGGAGATACGACGCCGGATCGAAACCGTCGAATCCTTCGGGGGTGACGCCGCGGGCCTTTGCCACGGCCAGGATCTCTCTCGCCAGGGCGATGAACAGCGTGCGATAGCCGGTATTCGCGAGCGTGTCGGCGATCGATTCGTTCGTGAGCGCCGTCGCAAAGAGCATCGCGCCATACGCCTCCTTGCCCCACAGATAGCCCCAGATGTTCTCGGTCACGATCGCACGTGCGTCGAGCGCGGCCCACGCGTCGCGGATCTCCTCCACGCGCGGCGTGATGCGTCCATCCACTTCTCCGACAACCACGGCGCCGCGCCCGCCGTAGAGAATTACGCCGGGCTCGAGGTAGTCCGCGCCGAAGTTCACGAAGGCTCCGACAGTTCGTGCTTCTCCGACGATCTCCGCGATCGTGATCTCGTTCAGGCCATTTTGCGCCGAGATGACACAGCCGGTTGCGGTGAGATGTGGTGTCAGTGCGCGCGCAGCAGCCGCGGTGTGATGCGCCTTTGTCGCGAGCACGATCCTCTCCCATTCGCCCGTGAGCGTATCAGGAGTAAATGCGGGCGCGTGTACGGTGAACTCGGCGATCGGCCCGGTAATTCGCAGTCCCGCGCGATCGATCGCCGCCACGTGCTCGGCGGCGTTGTCGACGAACGTGACGTCATGGCCTGCTCGTGCGAGATGAGCGCCTAGAGTTCCGCCAATCGCGCCCGCACCCCAGATGAGCGTTCGCTCGGGTTGCGTCATGCGATTGCGTCTCCCCATGTGCCGTCGAGCACACTGCGAGTCTCATCGACCGCAACCTCCCAGATCGCAAGCATGTCCTCGTCGGGACGCTGATGCAGCCCGCCGAAGTTGCCATCACCGAGGTAGTCGCGGAGCGCGGCGGGGTCGAGCGCACGCACGCGCTCCAGGTCCACCATCGCACGCTGCGCAGAAGGCATCACGACATCGGGCAGCCGCGTCCACGGAAAGTTCTCCATCCATGAGCCGTGCGAGGCGACGTCGTCGATTGATTGGACCTTTGCCCAAGTGAGCGGCGCATTCCACCAATTGTAGAAGATCACTTTGCACCCTGCGTTATCCGCAGCCCACTCCTGCGCGTACTGCTGCACCGCGCCGTTCCCGCCGTGCCCGTTGACGATCAGGATGCGATGAAAGCCGCTGTGCGCCATGCTGTCGAGAATATCGCGCACTACATGGAGATGCGTCTCGACGCGGAGCGAGATCGAGCCCGGATAGGCACGAAAATACGGCGTGACTCCGTACGCGAGGACGGGGAACACGGGAATTCCCAACGGCTCCGCTGCCTCGGACGCCACTCGCTCCGGGAGAATGCAGTCCACTGTCAGACGCAGATGGCTGTGCTGCTCGGTGCTGCCGAGCGGCAGCACAGCGCGGTCGTCGCGCCCGAGGTAGTCCTCCACCTGCATCCAGTTCATGTCGCTGATGCGCACGGCGATTCCGCTCCATTGTCAGGTCACGCGAGAACATAGTTGCTCGCGAGGATGATGGGCAGGATCATACACGGGGAGAGGCATGCGCTGGCGCCGCACGGCGGGAGGGCGCATCATCAAATGATGGACAAATCCTGCCCTTCTCCGCCGCCCCCAGCTCTCATCATGATCAGTCGTCGTCCGGCGCGCATGCATCGCGCGCGGCTGCAGCTAGCGTTTCTCCTTTTCGCGGGGGCGTGTGCCATTCCCGCGAAAGCACCATCTCTCACTGGCGACTGGGACGTTTACCTCGTGCGAGGATCGGTTGCACGCCCCGGCTTCGAGGGGTGGCGGCGAATGGGCTACGCCCACTTCGAGGCACACGATTCGAGCGTGGCGGGGTCGGTGAACCGGCGAACCGGAGAACCGATTCTCGCGGTCACACGCCTCGTGGCGAAGGCAGATACCGTGACGTTGAGCGGCGCGGGTAATCAGGCGATCGCCGCCACGTGGCGCGGTGACACGCTCTCCGGGGTGATGCTAGCCGATGGAAAGGCGGCCGGCCAGCGAATTCGGTTTGTGCGCAGGCGCACGCCGTTCGTGGCCGAGCAGCCGTTCCTGTTGTGGCCGGGGCCGGTGTCGGATTCGCAGTATGCGGTCACGGAGGACACGCTGGTGTACATGCGTACTCGCGACGGCGCGAAGCTCGCGAGCTATGTCGCGCGGCCAGTTGGCAAAGGCCCGTTCGGCGTGGTGCTCCAGCGCACGCCGTACACGCGCATTCTGCATCCTGCCGGACAGTACTGGGCATCGCGCGGCTACATCTTCATCGCACAGCACGTGCGCGGTCGCGATGTGTCTGACGGCAATGACTTCGGCGACTACGACACCGATGTGCGCGATGGCTACGACGCCGTCGAGTGGGCGGCGAAGCTGCCGGGCGCCAACGGGCGAGTCGGACTGATCGGGCATTCTGATGAGGGTCGGTTGGCGTGGTACGCCGCGGTGAGCGCGCCGCCGCATCTGGCTGCTCTCGCGCCGTCCGCCGCAACCAGCGATCCGTGGCGCATCGTGCCGTACGAGGACATGGTGTTTTCTCCGATCAACGTCGCGTGGGTGTGTCTCATGCGCGCGCGCACGCTGCAGAACACGAACGAGCTCGATATCGGCTCCGAGCTCGCACATCTGCCGCTGAGCAGCCTTCCGCAGCGGCTCGGCTGCGGCGACGTGCCGCTCTGGGACCGGTGGCTCGCGCATCCGACACTCGACGCGTATTGGCGCGCGCATGCGGTGACGACGAACATCGCGAAGGTGAAGGCGCCGGTGCTGCAGATCGCCGGATGGTACGACGACTCGCGCGGGCCGATCGACTACACCAACGCGCTACTCGCGGTGCCAGGACATCCGTTCGTGCGTCTCGTGATGGGGCCGGGGGCGCACAAGGGTGTGGACTACGTGGCCGGCGAGTTCGGCCCGGAGTCGCGCGTCGAGACGCGGCGGCTTCAACTCCGATGGTTCGATCACTATCTGCTCGGCAAGGACAACGGCGTCGACCGCGAGCCACCATTCGATGACTTCGTATTCGGCGATGACAAGTGGCGGACGGAGCCGGCGTGGCCGCTCGCGCGTGCTGTCCCGACCAAGTGGTTTCTCTCGTCGGGCGGAGCGGCGAATACCAGTGCCGGCGACGGAGTGCTCGATACGCTTGCGCCCACCGGCGCAGCGTCGGACACCTTCACGTACGACCCCGCGCGCCCGACGCAATTTCTCATCGACTCGCGTGAGCTCGAGACATCGCTGAACGAGGATTACACCGAGCTCAATGCCTCAGAGCACGATGCGCTCGTGTTCACATCGAAGCCGCTGACCAAGCCGATCGAGGTGACCGGACAGATGTCGGCGACGTTGTGGGCCGCGTCGGATGCGCACGACACGGACTGGATCGTGATGTTGCTCGACGTCTTCCCCGACGGGCATGCGCAGCGCGTGCAGGACGGCATCGTCCGCGCTCGCTTTCGGCAAGGCTACGACAAGGAGGTGCCGCTCACGCTCGGCAGCGTCGAGAAGTACGACATCGACCTCTGGTTCACGTCGCGCGTCTTCGAGCCCGGACATCGACTGCGCGTGAGCGTGTCGTCAGCCCTGTTCCCCAAGTACGATCGCAATCTCAACACCGGCGGTAACAACGAGCGCGACAGCACCTTTATCGTCGCGCATCAGCGGTTACTGCACGATGAGGAACATCCGTCGCATGTCCTGCTGCCGGTCGTTCCGCGGGAGTGGAATCCGTGAGGCGTGCTTCTTGTATTAGCCTTCCTCGCCGACCCGCAGGCTCGCGATATGGAGAATTACCCGGTCGACGTCAAATCAACAAAGAGGATTAAAATGAGCGTTTTTGGATCGATAATGTCGAAGGTGTTTGGTCACGAGGCGCCCAAGCCCGCAGCAACACCCGCAGGCCAGACTCAGAATTCAGCGCCGGCCGCAACGGCAACTGCCGCACCCACCAAGCCGACGCCGATCTCCCAGGCTGACGCCGAAGCGCTTCTCACCGCGATCGCGGCGAACTATTCGCACCCGGTCAACTGGAAGACGTCGATCGTCGATCTGATGGCGATCCTCGGCATCGATAACAGTCTCGCGCAGCGGAAGACGCTCGCGAAGGAGCTCGGCTATTCGGGCGACATGAACGACAGCGCGACGATGAATATCTGGCTCCACAAGCAGGTGATGACGAAGCTCGAGGAGAACGGCGGGTACGTACCGGCGGATCTCACGAGCTGACCCCCTGGCGGGAAGTCGCTTTATCTCGAAACGACATGAGCCAATCACTTGCAAGTGGTTGGCTCATATGCCGTTAGTTGTGACGCTGACTTCCGACGTTCACCATGCGCGCGCGGCAAGTCGGGTATTGGTGCGCACGCGCTCGTAGACCATTGCGCTCATCATCGCCACGAGCGCACCGACGCTCCAACCTCCAAGCACGTCCGTCGTCCAATGGACATCGAGATAGACGCGGCTCGAGCCGATGAGGAGCGTCGGCAGCGTTGCGAGCGGCACCGCCTCCGCAGGGCTTAGCATATTCTCACGCCAGAGCACGTAGCCGAGTGCGCCGAAAATGGCCGCGGATGCCGTGGCATGGCCGCTTGGAAACGAGTAGGTCAGCTCGTGCAGCCGCGCACCGCCCGCGGGGCGTGCGCGGGCGTAGATGCGTTTCGCGATGAGGAAGGCCGCCGAGGCGACGGCCGGCGCCACGACAACGGCGGCGGCGATCGGAAGACCTTGGCGACGCCAGAGCCACGCGGCGACCACCGCGGTACTCGGAATGATGACCCTGGGCGAACCGGCGTTCGTCGCAAGAAGAAAGACGCTGTGCGCCAGCGATGACTGATGGGCGAGCACCCATTCACGAATCGGCTCGTCGAAGGGTCCGGACTCGTGATTGAACACATCCTCGCCTACTTTCGCGCACGCGGCGATCGCGGCTGCGGAGACGCCCGTCAGGAGCACGACGTGCGACGCGAGGCCACGTGGGCGGCGGGTGATTCGGGGGCGCATTGCGCGAACTGTCATCTTGAGCCTGTGTGTGTGGTCGCCTCGGGCGAGAAGGCGAAGGGTCGCTCTGATTCAGTCAACATACTCGATGGTGTGGGTGGGCGCGCTCGCCTGCAAATTGACGGATCCAGCGAACGATCCAACTATTCGGTGTGACCAACGGAGCGATTCGTATGAGAAAGCTGATCGTGACGGAGTTCGTGACCCTCGACGGCGTGATGCAGGC